>NZ_FYBH01000145.1 GCF_900185595.1 Calothrix rhizosoleniae SC01 | reverse complement strand
CCTACTGTTCATAGGTTTTGATTCCTAACGGTTCGACTTAGTTCACCGTTAGCCCTAAGCGTTCCCCTAACGTGTCCATTGGTGTAGCCGTCTGCAAATGGCTAACCTAATTACGTAGTGCTATATTTTTAAACCCTAGTACTTTACCACATTAATTATCAATAACTAAACAATACTGGGAAAGAAAATGTGAAAATAATTACATGATCTAATTGAGGCAAAACTTTCTGCAAATAGTCATTTATCCTCCTGATGACGCTATGTTATTTTTATCTCCGCTAAATTTTTTACATACTCTGTATCAAAAACAATCCTATTCTTTAACAGGAATATTTAGCTAAACATGTGAACTGCAGGTAGTAACTATTGGTCAGAGAAAGTTATGTCCAAATTTATATCCAAAAGTAGTGGCAAATCTCTGAAAAAATCGCCACTATAAATATACAGACAAAAACAAACTTTACTAAAATACTGGATTGAATAATGCACAAAATAACTGTTGACGGGGCAATTAATAATGGCAGCATTTTAACTTCAAAACTACCTTCTACTAAAGATAATATTTCTTATTTTGAAGTCTTAGACCAGACCAAAAGACAGAACTATACCCATGCAGATGAGCTATGGGTTGGATCAGCAAAATTGAGCTGTACCAGTACATTAAGCCATAATTCACCAGCTATTGCTTTTAGTAATAACGGACAATTTTTAGCTACAGGAAGGTTATATCTTAAACTTTGGCATTTGCAAACAGGAGAATTAATTCGCACATTTGCTCCGATTTCCAGTATTCTTAAATCCATTGCAATCAGTCCAGATAATAAAATTATTGCCAGCAGTCGTGTGAGTGGGACAATTGAATTATGGGAGTTAGCAACAGGGAGGCTAATTCGCCAATTTATGGGACACATCAATGGAGTCAATAGTCTGACTTTCAGTGCAGATAGTAAGATACTAATTAGTGGCGATCGCGGTAAAAATGTTCAATTATGGAATGTAGCTACGGGTAAGCTAGTTCTGACTCCCAGTGGCGCTGTTCCACAGATGGAACATGGGGATTGGGTAAATTCTGTAGTTATCAGTCCCAATGGTAAAATAACCGCCAGTGGTAGTTACGATAAAACTATCAAGCTCTGGAGTTTACAAACAACAGCAGAGGTGGCTTGCCTGAAAGCACATTCATCTATCGTTAATGGTATCGCTATCAGTCCCAACGGTCAGCTACTTGCTAGTGGTAGCGCAGATGAAACTATTAAGCTCTGGAACTTGAATACCCAAGAGGTGATTTGGACTCTTCGGGGACATAGTGATGAAGTTTATGCTGTAGCTATTAGTCCTGATGGAAAAACTCTGGCTAGTGGTAGTGCTGACAAGACTATTAAACTCTGGAACCTTGATAATGGAGAAGTGATTAACACCCTGAGGGGACATTTATCTGGGGTTAAATCTCTGACATTTAGTCCTGACAATAAAATTTTGGTCAGTGGTGGTGAGGATGGTGTTGTCAAGATTTGGCAGTGTGTGTAAATTATTCAATGTGATCAAATAAAAGCTGGGATGTACCCTATAGCTTTCTACTGTGATACTAGAAAATGAATAGTTCTTATTGTTAAGGGGATGTACAGTTAACTGTACATCCCCATTCAATTTTCTGGCATTGCTGAATTGGAATATGAAATTTAAAAATCAGGTCTCTCAAACTCTTATTCTCTGCACCTCTGCGTGAGACAAATTCATATCTTTATTCAGCAACGCCAATTCTCTTCTAAATTATTTTAGAGGATACCCCGATAAGATGGCTTTAGTTTTCAGCTCGCTAATTTTTACAATCGCCTTAATCATTTCTCGTCGATCTGGTGATAATTTTAGTTTATCTAAAGCTTGAGGTAAGCGATCGCCTGCACGTAAATTGTGAATCAGTTGAGTCTGCTCAGATGCGCTCAAAACTTTCTGAATGTCACGGTTACGTCGTTGACGCACACCTTGGAGTTTTTGCCGAAATTGGGGAGTTAAATCAATATCTGAAAGTATCCTTGTCCTAATCTGTTGGGAAATGGTTGCAGTCGGGTTGGCATTAAATATGGCTGGTGCTGCTATGGTTATTTTAGGGAAGCAGAGAATGAAGGCAAGAATCATTACAAACACAAGCAGCCTGGGAAATTTGGTAGCCATATGGATCGAAAATTTTTCACAGCATTTTTTAAAGGAACAAATTCCTCTAGAAAATATTCTACTTAGTGATGGGTGCATAGAAGAGGAATTTTTATACATGAAAGGGTGCTTGACAATAGTCCTTTTCTACCCTGTGCAATTATTGTATCTTGACTGCTGTACCTGTAGCAGTAATGAGTATTAATACACCTGATTCATCAACATTAATGGTTCCTGTATCAATTTCAATACCAATGACTGCATCTGCACCCAAACGCTCTGCTCTTTGTTCCAATTCTGCGATCGCTTTTTTTTGTCCTTCTTGGAATAGCCGTTCGTAACTACCAGTTCGTCCACCAATAATGTCACGAATGCTGGCAAAAAAGTCCCGCAGAAAATTACTACCATAAACAACTTCTGCTGTGACAATTCCTAAGTATGACTGAATAATAGATCCTTGAATTACATCAGTTGTAGTTAAAAGCATAAATAAACCTCAAGACAATTCGAGCTTACCATGACGGTGCTATGCATTTATCATTGTCCCTAGCTTGAAAATGGGGAGTGATTGAGTGATGGAGGGATGGAGTGATGGGAGTATTTTCATGTTTGGTTGTGGACAAAGTATTGTCCATGAGTGACCGAAAAAGAAAAGGATACAAGCCCCCAAATTTATTTGTGGAAAAATTAGAAATAATTGTGCCGCGATGCATAAGCACAAGGCTCAATAATTCCTTTCTTTATACAGTCGCTCATGGGTGAGACCCCCAAGACCGCGCTGCATCGCTATTTCAAGCCCCTACATTATTCATGTATGGAGTTTCTCCCCTGCCCCCTGCTCCCTGCTCCCCTGCCTCTTCCTGGCTAGATTGAGTGAGGAATCTCAGAGCAACTAGCAATCATGGGCGGAAATCAAAAATTAGAGATTAAAAGTATTCTACTTTCTAATTTTTACTTTTTTTCAATGGTAGGTTTATGTCTGTCAATCTGT
The DNA here is from genome assembly GCF_900185595.1 of Calothrix rhizosoleniae SC01. Classification (GTDB taxonomy): domain Bacteria; phylum Cyanobacteriota; class Cyanobacteriia; order Cyanobacteriales; family Nostocaceae; genus Calothrix_A; species Calothrix_A rhizosoleniae. Next base: position 5,504 of record NZ_FYBH01000145.1, on the reverse strand, counting down.
ACTATAATCCAAGGTACTTTTATCAAGCAGAGTGATTGATAGGTTTAATTGTTCATTGAGAACACCGAACAAACGGGTGTTTTACTATATGGCTCAAACAGAATCTTGTATCTAAATAAATTTTGTATGCTAAAGAAAACTTTGAATTTTAGGATGTTAGTGTTCCCGCACACCCAAAAATACCTGATTTGGTGCAAATTCCTATAGTAATCCTATAGTTTGCAAATCAGAATATTTTTGTTTTAATAGACAAGCAATTCCCAAAAATGGGGAAACAATTGCAAAAGCTTTCAGGTAATTTGCTGTGTATAGAAAGATATCTTCGATAATTAGTATTCTTTTAGTTGGAAGCATTGGGTTAACAATGCCTTCAGTGGCTCGCGCTCAAATACTGATCGCCCAAAAAAGCAGCCCACAAGTAATTCGGTTACTACAAGAAGGACGAAGACTGGTGAGTTCTGGGGATTATAATAGGGCGATCGCTGTTTATCAAAGGGCTGCTACTTTAGAACCCAAAAATCACACAATCCCTGCTGGTATTGGTTTTCTCCAGGCTCAAAAAGGCGATTTCCGTAGCGCACTCATTTCTTATCGTCGAGCGATCGCTCTCAATCAAAATAGTAGCGATTATTACTATGCAGTGGCTTATGTCCACGGCAATTTGGGAGACATGAAATCTGCTAAGGAAGCTTATCGTAAATCGATTCAACTCAACCGTAATAATAAAAATGCCTATTTAGGCCTGATGGTGACTCAATCCCGTCTGGGTAATTATGGTGCAGTTAGGTGGGCATATCAAAGATTACTGGAAATCGACCCCAGAAACGCTCGTGCTTATGAATTAATGGGTTCAGAAATGAAAAAACGGGGTCGTCGTCAAGATGCGATCGCTCAATTAAGAAAAGCCCGAGATTTATACGAACGTCAAGGTAAAGCCAGTAGTGCAAGTAGGGTAGATGGTGTGCTGCGGGGTTTAGGAGTTTGAATCAGGTAGTCCCGTAGACGCGCCAAGCGCGGCTTCTCGTAGAGATGAAAAAATTTTCACCATCAATTATTTAATACCATTTAAAAAGAGAATGGGACAGACGGGTAGAGGCACGGGATCCAAAATCTTTCAATATATACAATTATCTTACTAGTGCCGTGCCCTGACGAAGGATTTATAGTTGCAAACATTATTTGAATTGGTATAAGTAAGATTTTTCCTTCCCCCTGCTTAGAAGTCAGAAGGGCAGATAAATTTATGATTAGTGGTCTGTCCCATAAAATATGATAGATTTTCTATCACACCCGCCTAGGACTATAAGTCCCAGTCTAATAGCAAAAGTCATATAAATATGACTATAAAACTAGCTATCAAAATTAATGTGGTGGAATACTAGGGACTGTTTTCAAACTCGCCGACACCCTGGAAGGGTGCGGCTACAGGCACTAAGTCCGCCTGCGCGGACTAGGGAAAATCAAGGTTTTGAGCTTGCTTAGGTAGGCTTTGCTCCTATAGCCAGGGGGTTTTTGGGGTTTTAAAACACGCCCTAGTGGCGACTAATGGCAGGTTACAAATAAGGGATATGCTGTTATCAATTCAAGATATACTGAAGGACTAAGGTTATCTTAATTTTCTTTGCCGCTTATCCCTAAGTCTACTCACCCCTGCTCATAACCTCATGCTTACCCAAGACACTCAAAAAATCAACTGGAAACCCATCATCAAAGAGTTTGAGAAAGTACTCGGTCAAAATGGTGTGGTAAAACGCCGGGAAGAATTAATTACCTATGAGTGTGATGGTTTAAGTAGCTATCGTCAACGTCCAGATGTGGCTGTTTTACCCAGAACCACGGAACAAGTAGCAGAAGTTGTGAAAATCTGTAACAAATACTCCGTTCCCTTCATTGCCCGTGGTTCTGGAACTGGTTTATCTGGTGGGGCATTACCGACAAATAATTGCGTGTTGATTGTCACATCTTTAATGCGGCAAATACTAAATATAGATTTGGATAATCAACAGGTGGTAGTTCAGCCAGGAGTAATTAATAACTGGGTGACCCAAGCAGTTAGCGGTGCTGGTTTTTACTATGCTCCCGATCCTTCCAGCCAAATTATTTGTTCTATTGGTGGGAATGTAGCAGAAAATTCTGGGGGTGTGCATTGCTTAAAGTATGGTGTCACAACTAATCATGTATTGGGTTTAAAAGTTGTCACTCCGGATGGGGAAATAGTTGATTTGGGGGGGCAAATACCGGAAATGCCTGGTTACGATTTAACCGGGATTTTTGTGGGTTCGGAAGGGACTTTAGGTATTGCTACGGAAATTACTTTACGCATTCTCAAAAGTGCCGAGTCTATTTGTGTGTTATTGGCAGACTTCACTAGTGTAGAGGCTGCTGGGGCGGCAGTTTCTGATATTATTAGCGCCGGGATTATTCCTGGAGGCATGGAAATGATGGATAATATCAGTATTAATGCGGTGGAAGATGTTGTCAAAACTAATTGTTATCCCCGTGATGCCGAGGCAATTCTGTTAGTAGAAATTGATGGTTTGGCTGTTGAAGTAGGGGTCAATAAACAGCGAGTAATTGAAATTTGTCAACAGAATGGGGCGCGGAATGTGACTTCTGCTAGTGACCCCCAACAAAGATTAAAGTTATGGAAAGGGCGAAAGGCTGCGTTTGCGGCTGCGGGACATTTAAGTCCAGATTATTATGTCCAAGATGGGGTAATTCCCCGGACTCAACTACCTTATGTGTTGAAAGAGATTGAGGCATTAGGTGAAAAATCTGGTTATAAAATTGCCAATGTTTTTCATGCTGGAGATGGTAATTTACATCCACTGATTCTTTATGATAATTCCGTGCCGGGAGCATTGGAAAAGGTGGAAGAGGTAGGAGGAGAAATTCTCAAGTTGTGTGTCAAAGTGGGTGGTAGTATTTCTGGAGAACATGGTATTGGTGCGGATAAAAAATGCTACATGCCAGATATGTTTAGCGACGCTGATTTAGAAACTATGCAATGGGTAAGGGAAGTTTTCAATCCTAGGGGATTGGCGAATCCAGGGAAAATTTTTCCCACTCCCCGTACTTGTGGGGAAGCAGCCAGGAGTATGGGTGAAAATGGGAAGAAGTTTCCAGGAATTGAGCAATTTTAAGGCAGGTTAAGTCTTTGAGACTGCATATTATTTGTATAAAAGCAACATAATTGTCTCGACAAACATCAGGGTTTAATTTATATTTTATTAATGGCTTGAAGTTTGGCAGGTCGAAGTGGGGGCGAAAACTTAGAGGCCCTGTCAAAATGGCGGAAACCTATACTAGGAAAGAATTATAGCCGTTGTTATTGGGAGGTAATTAGTAATTTATCTCAATAAGCGTGGCTGAAATGAGGCTTTTTTTGATACCTGTCAAAACCTGTTGTGGGGTGCCTGCTCTGCAAGGGTTTCAGCCGACAGACTCGCACCGATTGCGTTAATTCGGATTAGTTGGAAACGATTATCCAGGGGTGGTCAACCCACCGGTGGATAATCCTCGCACCGATTGCGTTAATTCGGATTAGTTGGAAACTACTTTTATTGGTCAGTTTTTGTTGAATTTCATCCTCGCACCGATTGCGTTAATTCGGATAAATATCATTAATAAAAGCCTCCTAAACTTTGATTTAGAGGGTAATTTTTTTGAATTATTTGTAATATCAATTTAAAAAAAAATGCGACAGATGGAAAGAAATACAAGCTTATGTAGTAACTATTTCACAATCTAAAATCCAAAATCAAAAATCCAAAATGGTATAACCTCAGTTCCGCTTACCTTGCAAATAATTGCTTAAATCTGAAATAGAACGAAGCTTGAGTTTGTCTACATCTTCGCCACGCATCATCAGGGCAAAGGTATTATTAAAACCCAAGGGAGTTAGCCATTCCATGTCATAGCGAGCTTTTAATTTTTCTTTAACATAAGCAAATACCTTATCCTTATCTTGAATAATAGCATCACGGGTTGCTTTATCAGGTTTGGTCATTACCAATAGTGCAGTTCCTGTATATTCCGGATAAAGGTCAATTTCTCCTTTAACTAGGGAATCAAAAGCAATTTTAGTCCCACCTAAGCCAATTTTTAAATCTACATCTAGATTTGTATAATTCTCAATTAAAATGGTAAACATTTCCGCTAATATATATTGCTCTGTGAAATTTTTAGAGCCTATAACAATATCAGCCCGATTATTTCTTTGAATATTTGTTTTTAGACCTAATTCCTGCAAAAAATCTTTAGCTACTTTTTTTGTAGATTGCTTCTTCTCATCAACAAGATAATTCAGCTCAGTCATCTTTTCATCAGAAATCTGATTACCTAATTTCTCTAATGCTTCTCTTATTCCTGGATATTTCCTCAGAGTTTTTCCTCTAATTAAAGGGGCTGGATAGTAGGGAGGAAAATAATGTTTATCATCAACTAAAACTCGTAAATCATAAGCCTTAATTCTGCCATCTGTGGAAAAACCACTGATGACATCTACTTTTTTTTCCTTGACGGCTTGGTACATTAGCCCAGGATCTAAGTCAACAGTAGTCAAACGCAAATTATACAACTTGCTTAACCCAGGATAACCATCAGCACGTTCCATAAACTCACCTACAAATCCAGCCTTAAAGGCAGGAGTCCCGGTAGGCATGACTACCCAGAATAAGGAAATACCAAGTAAAATTACTGCTGCTACTAGGATAGGCTTAATCAGTTTCCTGATATTTTTTTGCAGAATCCCGAGGAAAAAATCTAACAGTAGTGCTAAAGCCGCCGCCGGAATTGCTCCCGCCAAAATCATCTCTACCCGATTGAGAGCAATACCGCGAAAAATAAATTGTCCCAAACCTCCAGAAGCAATTAAAGCACACAGGGTAGCCACACCAACATTGGTCACAGCAGCAGTGCGAATCCCTGCAAAAATTACGGGCATTGCGAGGGGTAGCTCTACTTTCAGCAAAATTTGTAAGTCTGGCATTCCCATACCTTTTGCAGCTTCCTTGATGTCCTTATCTACCTCATCAATGCCAATAAAGGTATTACGAACAATTGGTAACAAAGCATACATAAAAAGGGCAACAATGGCGGGTACAGCACCAATTCCCAGCAAAGGTAGGAGAAAACCTAAAAGAGCAACACTGGGAATTGTTTGAATTACCCCCACTATACCAATGACGTTATTCGCAGCTTGTTTATAGCGGGTTAACAGAATTCCGATTGTAATACCAATCACCACAGCAATTGATAGAGAAATTGCAGTTAATCTAATGTGCTCTACAGTTTGTTCCCCAATTTCTCCCCAGTGGCTGACAAAGAATGTCCACAAATTAGTCAGAAACTGTTTCATACCCATGATTCCTTAAATCGGTAAAAAGCAGCGAGCAATTCTTCGCAATTGACTGGGGGTAATGTGCTTATATCCTGGGAATTGATAATTTTGACAAAAGATGCTTGCAGTGATGCTTCCACTTCTTGTAAAACAGTCAATAGAC
>NZ_FYBH01000284.1 GCF_900185595.1 Calothrix rhizosoleniae SC01 | reverse complement strand
ACTTGAGACATAGCAAATTTATGCACAAGGCTTTTCTTCTCTTCATTTAGTACAGTTATTAAAGAATCAAATAAATGCCCCGTGTATGATTCAATATCATCAGTATTTCCATAGGGGATCAAAGGTAAATTTTGTCGCCAAGTTTCTTCCTTTTGGAGATTTTTTTGAACCTTGTCTAATAACCATTCGAGGACATCTTGCCCCGTAAAACAACGGATACCAAGAGTTACGTGTAATGAAGGTTCTTCACTGGCGATCGCATAATGCCAATGACCCCGTGGTATGTAGAGTAAATCACCAGGTTTGAGAACAGTGTGAATGTAGGGTTCTCCTTCAGGTGGTTTGTGACGCTCTGATTTTTCATCTCTATAAGGGTACTTAAAGGTATCCTTGAAAACAAACCACTCCTTTTGCCCATGAATTTGCATAATCAAGACTTCGTGGGCATCATAATGAATGTCGAATGCTTGGCGAGAAGGCCAAGAACAGTAAACATTGGCATGAATAGCACTATGACCTAATTCTTCCTGTATTTCCCAAGTTAAATCAGCTAGGGCTGGAAAATGATTATGAACATGGTGGATGGTTAAACTTGCCCCTTCTCTACACAGCTTTGACCATTCTTGAGGTGGGCAAGGAGGGAGAATCTGACCATTTTTCACGAAACGTAATTCAGGTTGATGATAATTCAGCAAATGATTGAGATGCTGCCAGGAAAATAAATGTTGAAATTTGTCGGTATGCTTCCCAGGAATGACTATCCCTTGTTTTGCCCAATTTTCAGCAAGGAAGCTTTCTAGGGAATAAGGATGTAAAATTTTATTTAAAATTTTCATTATAAATCGAAACGCAAAAGGCAGAAGGCAGAGGGCAGGAGGCAAAAGGAAGGAAAAATTCTACTTGGTGGTGCAAATTATTTTTCATTGGGACTGCCTCCTGCCTTATTTAAGGGTAAGCGAAGTAAAAATTATTCAGATTTTCTTCACTATTACTCTGGTTTGAGGCTTGGGAAATTAACTTTGAAGCGATCGCATTTCGTAGTGGAGTTGCTTTTTCTGTAGCTAGCCAGTTAAATAAATTTGTGACTGCTTCGGGGGAACTATTTATTTTCAGAGCTTCTTGGATTAAACGAAATGCCCCAGCGACATTATCTGCCTTCAGAGGAATTGCCACGTCCGATAGACACCTATTAAAGTAAATGTCACGGGATCTGGCTGTAATCTCGGCACAATATTCCTGGGGAAGATAACTTTCGGAAATTTCGATGCCCATGCGGTAGTATTCTCCTTGTGCCCCTGCTAAGAAAACTTCACTGGACATATTGTTAGAATGCTGGCGGTAACGGGCAAGAATTGCTGGTTCGCACCACCAATCATAGAAAGAAGCAATACGCTTGTAGAGTTCCCAGTCAGGAGTATAAAGATTAATAAGATCGTAAGCCCCTAAACGTTCGTGAGCTGCTCGGCGAATTAAGGTTGCACAGGGATTTAACGGGTTAGAGCCACCAATCCGTTGTAGCCAATTTTTATTGATACCCCTTTTCATCCCTGAGTGTTTTTGGGTAAAAACTACCTTTCTTTTCTCATTGATATTTTCATATCCTGTAAAAGCAGCTCCCACAGAATCAGGACATCCCTCTAGACTTGATTTGAGCCGGGAATAATAACCAGGAAGTACATACTCATCCTCTGGCATTAGATGAATCCACTCACCACGACTCAGGGCAATTCCCCGATTAAAGTTGCGTCGCGGCCCAATATTTTCTGAGTTGAGATAGTAATGGACTATACCACCGCCAATGGCATTCACCAGGTCATATAGGGGTGGATCACTGGCATTATCCATCACCAGAATTTCTATTTCATCTTCTCCTTGCCACTGAGCTAATACACTAGCAAGACATTCCAACATGTAGTCTTTGCGGTTATATAGGGGAATAATTACGGAAAAGAAAGGTCGCTTTTTTTCACTGGCTGTTACGGGAGGAATTGCTGGGAACTGATAATTGCCAACGGTAACTTCCCCTAGTTTTAACTCTGGTGAGGCATATTTTTCTGGAACAAACTCAGCAACTGGCTGACTTTTGATGGCTGCGGCATAGTGAGGATTAATTAATTTTAAACCTTGTCGATATACAGCAGCAGCTTCGTTTAATTGGTGTTGTGTTTGATAAATAAGTCCCAAACACATATAAGCTTCCCCATAGTTAGGGTTGATTTGCAAAGCTGTTTGCAAGCAATCTATTCCTGCTTCTAATTCTCCCTCTGCTTGTAATACTACCCCTAAGTGATAATGAGCTTCCGCCAAATTGGGTTGTAGGTTAATTGCTTGGCGGTAGTAAGCGATCGCATTTGGCAAATCTTTTGCTTTCTCCCGAGCAACCCCCAATTTGTAATTTAGTTGTGCATAGTGGGGTTGCTTGTCTGCCGATAGTTTTCCTTGGATATGGAGTGCGTTGCCCCAGTTTACATCCGCTTCCCTACAATTAGGCTCAAGTTCCAAAGCCTTTTGATAGCAAACAATTGCCTCTTCCAACTTGCCTTGTTCTTGCAAGGTATAGCCTAGATTATTATGAAGTGATGCTAAATCTGGTTTGAGGGCAATAGCTCGCTGATAAGCTGATTCTGCTTCTGGAAACTGACCTTGAGCTTGATGCAGATTACCTAAACTGAACCAAGCCTTAAGTAACTCCGGTTGCACTGACAAGGCATTACTAAGGAACTTTTCTGCTATCTGTGGTTGACCAATTTGCTGGGACAAAAGACCTAATCCATATAATGCTTCTGGATTTTTAGGTTCTTCTTTTAGTACCTGAAGATAACTCTGTTGTGCTTGATTGAAACGATTAGCTCGATGATATTTAACTGCAAGCTCGAGGATCTGAGAATTTGTTTTCATATTCAATCTTCGGGGATATTACACCCTATAAAATTTTTTTAAACAAATAGGTATTTTTCTTTAATTCTGAATTTTACTTACACTTATCTCGGAAAATTTAATTTTACTTGATTGAAATAATTAGTAAGGTGGACACAGCCACCTTACTGTTATTAAGGGAGGTATAATAAATTCCTGTAGCTTTTATTAAAATTGGATTCGCTAGAGAAATCTAGGTCACTGGGGTAGTAACAATGGTTCTAAAGAGGTTGGCAGAGCATAAGTCTTAAGCCCAGCTATGCCTTAGGCTTTACGTAATTAAGCCTTACTTTAGAAATTAGCAAACTTAACACAAAATTTGCCATTTTTTAGAATTAGGGGACTTAAATCCCTGTAATTGGTCAAAAAAGCCCAAATCCATGAGGATACTGCTGGCGAATTAGGGTTTTGATCCCTAATTCATTCAAAAACAACGGGAGCGATGATAAATAAATCGAACTCGAAGGTGAGGGTGATTGGTATGACACTACATCCAATAAACCAATGGAGAATACCAAAAGAAACCAAAGATGTAGCACGTGCAAGTTTCCCGAAAGGGAATTTGTATATGAAAATGTACGATATAAGCTTGCTGGTAAAAGATTTCTACCAAAAGAGCACTATGTTGATGCAGCTTATGTTGATTCATATAAATTAACTGAAAGTTATCAAAAATATCAAGTTAATATTGTTGATCCTGTTGCGGTTGATTGTAGTTGGCAAGCTAAATCAAAGATGGGATTTGATGTCGCTTCTTTTATAATTGATTGGGACAAAAAACAAGCTATATGCCCACAAGGACATTTTAGTAAATCATGGTGTTCTACTGTAGATTGTCGTAAAAGCCCTATTATTCAAATTAAATTTGACCGTAAAGTATGTGGAGATTGTCCTGTTATAAATAACTGTACAAAAAGCAAAAAATCTCCCAGAACAATAAAAATCAGACCTCAAGCTGAATATAATATTTTAGCTACACGTCGGATTGAACAAAAAACAACTTAATTTGAAGATAAGTATAAACTTAGGTCAGGAATTGAGGGTACAATTTCTCAAGGAGTGTGTCAATTTAATTTACGCCGAACTCGATATTTTGGATTAGCTAAAACACATTTACAACACGTTGCAACTGCTTGTGCAATCAATTTATCTCGTTTTTTTAACTGGTCAAATCGTCAACCAAAATCTAGAACTCGTATTACTTCATTTGCCTCGCTCCGTATATAGTAAAAGCATAATTTAATCAGCACAATTTTTTATATTTATTAAGCGCCCAAATGCGACCGTGTTCTGGGCTTAATTGTTTTGGCTCTCGGTGCGGTGTTCCACCGCACCATTGCTTGAGTTTCTTCTGAAAGGGTTTGCTTTGGAAACAGATAGTTCTTACGAAGGGTCAGACCTACCATTCGCCAGCAGTATCCTGAAGGCGAGGGGATTCTAAAAGGATGCTACAGGACGGGTTAAAACCACGTCCCTTTGCTCCTGATTCACCCCTATACACTCCACTCAAATCAAGTCCAAATGTTGTGCTTACTTTGCGGCAAGTGCAGTTAGTAAAACTAATAGCGATCGCTATTAGTTAATTTGACAAGACTTTTTTTTTCAGCTACAATATCATAATATTTGGTGATAACCCACCAATTTACCGTAGCTTGATAAATAATCCATATTTGGTTTCTCTGCACTTGTTCATGTGGACGCATTAAACAACTCAGAGAAAAAGCTAGAAAGGAACAAAGTAGACTAACTTTTCCTGGTTCCCTTCTTAGCTATATTTATGGCTCAGATATATATCAGAGATGGTAAATTGGGGAGTTCTCCCAGGAATTACTAACTTATTTTGGGATTTTTATGAGTAGGCAATTATTTATTTAATTGCTTACTTTTGTATTATATGTTTTCTGTGTAAAAAAATCAATTCTTTTTTACGTTTTACTGATGAGTATATTTAATGATTGAATTGAGAAAAAACAAATTTTCTGATAAAAATGATTATAGAATCAACAATTTAAATTGTCGATTCTAATCTCTACCTAGTCACATGGTATTGATTATTTTTTAGTATTACCATACATCTTTCCATGAATTGAAAATCACAAAAGGATACTAAATATTAAGCAAAGTATAAGACGTACTTTTTCTCTATTTTTAGAATGTTCTCAGACATGGAATTGAAGAGTTATAGTAAATTTTTTTTGGCTGACTTTACTGAATATCTGCCAGGTATTGCTGAATTGGAATATGAAATTGAAAAATCAAGTCTCTCAAACTCTTGTTCTCTGCACCTCTACGCCTCTGCGTGAGACAAATTCATATCTTTAATTCAGCAACGCCATCTGCCAAACACTTACCTAGCCTCTTTATAGTCAGGATTTAATGCTAAGGCTTTTTGAAAATAAGCCTCAGCAGTTTGCAAATCTCCTGCATTCTTCCGAATTAGACCCAACTTATGATTTAATTTTGCATAATACAACTTTTTGTCAGGAGATAGTTGAGATTGGGCATGGAGTGCATTTCCTAGATTGATATCTGCCTCAATGCAATTAGGTTGAATATTAACTGCTTTTTGATAGTACTGTATTGCTTCTGACCATTTACCTTGTTGCTGCAAAGTATACCCAAGATTATTATAAATTGATGCTGCATCTGGTCGTAAAGCGATCGCTTTTTTGTAAGCATCTTCAGCTGTTGGCAATTCTTCCTGAAGTTGGTACAGATTACCCAAAGCAAACCAAATTTTAACTGAGTCTGGTTGCTTTTGTGCAGCTAAACTTAGAAATTCCTCTGCTTGTTGTAGTTCGCTTTTTTGTTGTGCCACCATACCCAAACCATATAATGCTTCTGGGTTGCTTGATTGCATAGCCAAAACTTTTTGGTAAGCTGACTCGGCTGAGTCTAAGTGATTGGCTCGATGTTCTTTAATTGCCAAGCGCAAGATATCAGCAACATGATTTGTCTTAGATACCTTTGGTTTGCCGATAACATCAAACAAAAATTCTTCTAAAGCTCGAACTGACTTGAGGTCGTTATATAACTTATGCTTGTTTTGGGCAATTAGCTGGGATATATGTTGGCGATATTCACTATCTCTCCCCAGACGGATGGCAATTTGTACATATTCTGATTTACTAGATGCGATTGTCTCTTCAATACCCATCATCTTCAGGATTGCTAGCACATGTCTTCCCCGCATCATTTCCTGGGGATAGGTGACAATTGGAACATTGAAAGCAGTGGATTCCATTGTTGTGTTATTTCCCGACCAACCAATATTATCTAGGAAAACGTCGGCAATGGCTGTGACCCCAGCAAATTTTCTGCCTTGTAAGCGCGGTAAAAAGATACAATAGTCTTGATAATTGAGTTCAAATTCCTCAAAAGCCTGTTTTAGTCGTTGGCGAAATATTTCCGTTACACCTGTGCCATTATTTTGGATAAAGACAAACTTGCATTTATCTACATCCTGAGCAATTCTAGGAAAAACGTCATCATGCTGGGGTAAATATTTATACAGGGATTGGCAACTCCAGAACATAATTTCGTCTTCTGCAATGCCAATTTCCGCTTTAGTAATTGGTTTTGGTGGAATTTCCAAAGGTGTGTAATGAATTGCCAGATTCGGTAATCTAATTAACTGCTCCGTGTAATGCTCTTGGGCATTGTCTGGCTCCATTAAATCACTGCTCAAGTGATAATCAATAGTTGGTAGTCCACTAGTTTCCGGGTGTCCCCCAAAAACAACTTGTATGGGAGCCAATTTGAGACACCCTAGCTGTACTGTTGTAGTATCCATGCCAAATTCAGGAAAAATCAGTACGTGTAGCTTGTCCTGGTGAATAATCTCAGCCCATTTTTCCAGTGCTAAAGGACCTTGGGTAAATTTGTCCAATGCTTTCGCTGCTTTGACAGTTTCTC
>NZ_FYBH01000147.1 GCF_900185595.1 Calothrix rhizosoleniae SC01 | reverse complement strand
GTTTAAAATACTATTATATTTTTCAATATATGATACAGCTATCTTCTAACTGTGTCAATTAAGTTTATGGTTTTTTTTGGAGTTTCTCTATTAGCACTCATCCACCGCCCTAAAATCGCTGCACAATAGTCAGGGTTAATTTCTGCACCATGACAAATTCTACCCAATTGCTCCGCAGCTATAAGAGTAGTACCGCTACCTAAAAACGGGTCAACAATAACATCATGTTTGCTTGTTAATCGGTCAATCCAGGTTAAGACGAAATCAATAGGTTTTCTACCAGGATGATCATTATCATCACCATCTATAATTTGGATAATGCCCTCAGAATAGTTTTGATTACGAATTCCCGTAACCTTATAAGGACTAGATTCCCGGCAGAACACTGCTGCAATAATATGGTTCCTATACCCCATAGGTCCTTTGCTCATACCATTTTTTATCCAATGTCCAATCATACATTTGTAGGGCATAGTTGTCTTTTTAAGGAAGTGAGCAAAAGACTCGTCTCCGGGAGTAACAATGACTAAATCAGCTTTCTTAATTAACCAATCATGATTCCATTCAAACCCTATATCCCAATCTGCAATTCCAGCATTGTAAGGTGGATCTGCAATTGCTAATTTTGCAGGCGGTGCATCCCAAGTAGAAGAATCACAACAAGTTAAAGTGTGATTTCCTAATTGCCATACATCACCAAACAAGACAGATGGTGACTCTGATATTTCCATAGAGAAAATCTTATCCACCGCCTGCTCAATTGTTTTTTTAGCTACTTCCTGCTTAACATCTTTACGGTATTTAGCTAACTTTTTTATTCTTTTACCAATTAACCTATCCTGGTTGAACCGTTTCATGACTTCTTCTTTAATTTCATTAGGTTCTGTTCTCAGTTGATAAGCATCTGCAACTGTTATTTCTCCATTGCGGATGAACTCCCAAACATCAGGGAATGAATCTTTAATAGACTTTGCTGATTTTACAGTTCTAGTTCCAATATTTAGTTGTTCAGCAGCTTCTTTAATTAAATGTTGATTGCTCCCATTGCCACCTTTTTGTAGGTTTGTAATATCAGCAGCAATTGCTGCCCTTTGACTTTCGTTTAAATGCCTTCGTTTAACGTTAAGTGAAATAACTTTCCATAAGACTCGAGATTCAGTTAAATCTACATAGTCAATCTTCGGCTGAATACCTAATTATTTACAAATTTCGTAACGATGCCTACCATCAATTATTTGATTAGTTCCCTTTAAGACTGTGATTGCTATACCTTGCCCATTGATATTAATATCTGCCCTCAAGTTATAAAATTCTTCCTGGCTCAAAGGCGGAAATAAGAAAACATAGGGATGGTAGATTAACTCTTCTACTTGCTGGTGGTGAGATTTAACATTAGATTGTCTTCTAGCCATGATTCAAAACCAAGCACTACTGAATTGAGGTTACTTGTCTTTAGGGACTTCCAATTAAAAAATATCCCAAAATATTTTGTAGTACAGGCATCTTGCCTGCTAATGATAAAGAACGGGCAAGATGCCTGCACTACAACATGAGATAATCTATTTTCTGGAGTTCCCTTAAGAGAGACAAGGTTAAGTTTTCTTGCCACCCTTGCAAAATTATACTGGCTAATTCTTAAATAGTACATATTTACTATCAAGATTTCATCATTTAATAACTGAAGTTTCACACGGTGTGCAACTTTCTACGCCAGAATAAGTATTTCAGCCTTTCTTTGGCAAAGTTCCTTTTCTGAAAACTACTAAAATCAATGGCAAAAAAAGCTGCACACGGTGTCAGTTTCTGTTGTTGTTGCAATAATAGAAAAAAAATCGAATAGATTCGCGCTCTAAAAAGCATTTTAGTTAATAGGCAGTTGAATATATACAGTTATCACCAATATTTCTCTCAATTACCATCTATTTCTTCCTCCTCCTACCGACAACAATTATCACAATGCCCACAACGCCAATTCTCTGCCTCTTTGCTGAACCCAAAAGCATTTAATAAAAATTGCCACCGACATTTTTTCGTATTTAAATATTTATTCATTTGTTGAGCCGCATCAAGCTGCTTTTTCTGCGATTTTTGCTTACCAGAAACCACAACATAATGAAAAGGATCGAGCCATTTTAGTTGTCCATGACTGTGGAGAAGAGAAAGAGCGATCGCACCATCACGGGGAAATTCTTTCACAACTGCTGCAACTTCCCCCTGGGATGGTATCTTTTTAATTAACTTCTGGGCTTCTAGTTGTTGCGATCGCATTTTATCCAGAAAAAATCTTTGCCTTTGCTTATCTTCTGGAGCTAACCATCCTGTAGGCTCACTAATCAAAGTCAGCGCCTCGGCTTTTTTCCCATCTCTTCCCCCACGTCCAATTTCCTGCACATATTCCGATAGTAATAAAGGGGCTTGAAAGTGGACTACCCACCGACAATTTGGCTTGTCTATCCCCATACCAAAGGCTGAGGTACAAATAACAAAGGGGATTTTCCCCTCCAACCAATCAGCTTCCAGACGACGGCGTATTTCTCCCCCCAATCCCCCATGATAAGCTGCCGTTACATATCCCATACCCGATAACATTGCTGCGAGATTTTCACTATCTCTGCGGGTACGGACATAAACCAAACCCGGCTTTTTGGGTCTATTTTGAATAAATTGACATAATTGTTGTTTGCGACCCCTTGGTGTCCAAACTGTGCGTATTTGGGGACAAATATTTTGGCGGTAGGGATTGAGACGGAAAACCTTTGGTTGTTGTAATTGTAAAGTCGTTTGAATTATCTGTTGGGCTGCGGGATCGGCTGTAGCGGTAAAAGCTGCGATCGCAATTTTTGTTCCTGGTGGCTTAGACTTTAATAATGCTGGTCTGACTGCTCCCAATCTGCGGTAAGCTGGTCTGAATGTATCCCCCCACTGAGCTAAACAATGGGCTTCATCCAGAATCAAACCATTAATTATCAATTGGGGTTGACATAATCTCTCCCATACCTGGGGACTTAATAAAGTCTCTGGGGATAAATACAACAACCTCAATTGTTGCCTTTCTAAAGCTTGGAGAGTTATTCGCCTTTGTTTGATAGGTAATTCGCTGTGTAAAAGTGCTGCCTTCAATTGACGTTGGCGTAAATCCTGGACTTGGTTTTCCATCAGTGCTACTAATGGAGATATTACCAAAGTTAATCCAGTTTGCAATAGGGCTGGTACTTGAAAACAAATAGACTTGCCCCCACCTGTAGGCATAATAATTAAAGCATCTTTCTTTGCCAGCAAACTATGAATAATTTCTCCTTGGGGTGGACGGAAGTCTTCATAACCCCAAACTTGTTTTAAAGTGTTGCGGGCTTTTGTCCAGGATGTTGTGGCAAGATGATTCATAACTCGGTGGGTATTGATTCACGAATATATCCCCTATCCTTGACGAAATAGTTCAGTAGTTATATCAGTTTCTTTAGACTTCTCCGGAAATGAGATATTTACCCTGACTACATAAGGCTTTTATATTCTTTTTCGGAGATATATTTTATAAAAATGCGCCGAATTCAGCCCACGCAGGTGTCTACCCTGCGGGAAGCCGCTCCGCGTCTAATGTTTGGGCAGCCCCACTCTTCTGGGGTGAAGGCAATTAAACGCAGCCTCATACAGAATTGGTATAAGTCCTAAATAAATTAAATTCAATAATATTTTGTTATTGGTTAACTTTTTGCCAAACATGTTATCAATCCCCATACAATAATTTACTACTGACTTAATTGTTAATATTGAAAATAATCATATGTCCATAAAAAACAGTTGAAAAATTACTATATATTTTGTAGAGTACAAAATAAAAACTAAGTATTCATAGGCTTCTATCACCTAATATAATTGACTTTTGCAGCTATAGTTACATACTCCCATCCAAGATTCATGACATTTATTAATAAAACATTAAGCCCGATAAATGTGTTTAAAAAACACTTGAAAATAAGTTGAAGAATAAGCTAAAAGATTTATAGAAATCAGTTATCAATAAATAGTATGACCACATCTTCAACTGCGAAATCCGATAATTTATCCACAGTTAATACCGAATCACAATATACTGCATCATCCATAAACACTTTTGAAGACAATCAAGATCTTTCTGTATCGAGTCTGAGTGGTTCTTCATCTTCCGATGTCTCAGCAAGTTTTAACACTAGTCCTTACATTACTAGCCCTGCTATTTATGCAGACTTTAACGGTGATGGGAACAATGACAAATTTTGGTACAACACCGAAACTGGAGAAACACAAGTTTGGCTAATGGATGGGTCAAATGTTTCTTCAGAAGCTAATCTCAATACTATGGCAACATCTAGTTTTACAATTGGCGATTTTAACGGTGATGGTAAAACAGACATAGTTTGGCAAAACCAACAGACTGGTGAAATGACTATGTGGCTGATGGATGGCACTAGCATTTCCTCTGAAGCCTCTTTAGGAACTGTTGATACAGGCTTTAGTGACTATAGCATCAGCGATTTTGACGGTGATGGTAAAACAGACATCTTTTTACGCAATCAGACAACAGGGGAAAATGTTATTTGGGTAATGGATGGGACAAGCATTCAGTCTTCATCTACTTTAGAAAACAAAGATTCTTCCTGGACTTATACTATGGGAGAATTTAACCCTAACTTCACTAACGATATCTTTTGGCATAATACCGAAACGGGTGAAAATTCCATCTGGTTTATGAATGGTACAACAGCTACTGAGACTGCCCTTGATACCTTTGGTGCTGGTTGGGATTATAAAGTTGGTGATTTTAATGGAGACTGGACTACAGATATTCTCTGGACTAATTCTGCCACTGGTGAGAATACCCTCTGGGAAATTAATGGTAGTCAAGCTAATGCAACCACTCTAGACACTGTCGGTACTGGTTTCGAGTCTAGTATTGGAGACTTCGACGGTGACGGCACAATGGATATACTCTGGCATAATCAAGAAACCGGTGAGAGTACTGTCTGGATCATGGATGGTGGAAATGTGTCTAAAGTCGAGTTAGGTAATTCTGGTGCTGGTATGCAAGCGACTGTTGGTGATTATGATGGAGATGGCGATACTGACATCCTCTGGCGTAATTCGAGTACTGGTGATAACTACGTAACTTTGGTAAGTAATGATGGTAATTATACTACTACTCCTGTTGCTACTCTTTCCCAGGAATGGGTGACTTTTTAGGAAGTATTTTGCAATCAGTGTAAAAGTAACTCCTCGATAGAAGGCACAGTTATCAAGGCTTTGGTGGGAACTTAGGTTATTTCTGAAAATAATTTTACCAATGACAAGGGCGCAAGGCTTGCGCCCCTACGGTGAATTTGTAATCGCCTGGTAATTTTAATTCTAGAAATCTCCTTAAACCCCAAAATAAATATATCAGTCTTTACTGATCAATATTAAAGCCTCACTTCTCTAGAGTAAAACATGATAATTAAAAGTAGAACTGGCAACGTCAGTTCTACTTTTTATATCTATTCAATAAAATTTATTGGTTAGTATATCAATAGCAAAAATATCAATAGAATATATATAATCAACAACATTATCAACATTAATTAGATGTTGATTGATGACATAAATTATCAAAATAATAAGTAAAAATAATGAAGAATACCAACAAGAAATATTATGTTATCTGCTGTATCTTCTGTAAAAAAATCTCAAGAAATAATTGATACTCAATCTATTCCTAACTCATCATCCAATAGTTTTGATGAAAACCTGGATAGCAACAATCAAAATTTTTACTCCAGCAGTTCATCACAAGTATTTTTAGATGAACCAGAACTGGAATTAGCGGGAAGCAATCCTAATCCCAATCCTGTGTTTAGTAATGCAGCAGTTATTACAGATTTCAATGGTGATGGCAAAACTGATAAATTCTGGCGTAATAATACAACAGGAGAAACTGCCATTTGGTTGATGAATGGAGAGAGTATCTTATCTGCCGAAAATTTGGAAAATGTTGACTCTAATTGGAATTACAGTATTGCAGATTTCAATGATGATGGTAAGAGTGACCTGTTTTGGCGCAATCAAACTACAGGTGAAAATCTCATTTGGCTGATGAATGGAACAAAAGTTTCTTCAAGTGTAAATCTGCAAAATATTGATTCTAATTGGAATTACAGTATTACAGATTTCAATGGTGATGGTAAGAGTGACCTGTTTTGGCGCAATCAGACTACAGGTGAAAATGCCACTTGGTTAATTAATAATACCACTGTTACTAAGACTGCCTTTTTATCTCAACAGGACTCAAGCTGGACTGCTAATGTTGTTGATTTTGATGGTAATGGTAAGAGTGACTTGTTTTGGCGTAATCAGACTACAGGTGAGAATAAAGTTTGGTTTATGGATGGCACAGATTTATCAGAGTTTTCTCTATCAAGTTTTGACTCTAGTTGGAACGTGGCTAGTTTAGGTGATTTTGATGGTGATAACAGAACTGATATTCTCTGGCGACAGGAGGAAACAGGGGAAAATTCTGTTTGGCTAATGAATGGAATTTTCAATATTAGTGGTTCTTTAGAATCACGGGATTCATCTTGGACACCAAGTATTGGTGATTTCAATGGTGATGGGAAAACCGATATTTTTTGGCATAATCAAGTAACCGGAGAAAATACAGCTTGGATGATGGATGGTACAACAATTACGACTGCTGCTTTCCTACCGACAAATGAATCATCTTCTCAAGCCAGTATTGGTGATTTTGATGGTGATGGGAAAACAGACGTTTTTTGGCGTAATTCTGAAACTGGTGATGGTAGCATTTGGTTAATGGATGGTACTACTGCGACGGAAACTCCTTTACCTCAACTTTCTCCAGAATGGACTACTTATTAGCTGAAACAGCAATCTAGATCATAACAATTTT
>NZ_FYBH01000151.1 GCF_900185595.1 Calothrix rhizosoleniae SC01 | reverse complement strand
AAATTTAACTCCAATAATTCTGGTTAAATTTTCGTTACATACTTATGAATTTTCCCGCCGACCTACTTACCGCAGACCCACTCAAATTGAAATTTAGTAGGGAAAAAAGCTGAAAAACTTTTGGGTAGTGTGATGGGAGAAGATGCGCCGCTGAATAAAATTCTCCCATCTCCATATTTTGCGTAAAGCAGGAATTTACAATGGTAATTATTCCTTGGAAATATTAGTACTAACCTCATGCATTCCCATACACCCCTGTTTTTAGTGATTGAAGATCATCCAGAAGTTGCTCAAAACAACTGTTGCTTTCTACAAAAGGTAGAAGCATCTGCTAATTGTATTTGTGTGGAAACACCAGAACAGGGTTTGGAAAGATTAAAGTTGGAAACACCAGAATTAGTGGTGGTGGATCTTCAGTTTGGTACCATCAGTGGCGAGCAGTCTGCTAAACCGGGGATAGAACTATTAAGACAAATTTTTGAGCAGTATCCCAATCTCAATATCTTGGTTTATACTAGCGACTCTAGTTTCCTTATACACTTAGTGAATCTGATCAATAAACACCACGGGGGATTTGTGGTGGTCAATAAAATGGAATTGCGTAAGGCTTTTATTGAAGGTGCTCAAAGTGCTTTAAAAGGCGAATTGCGTATCCCGAGGGAATTACGTCAAGAGATGAAGTTGACAGAGAAAGAACTAGAAGCACTGAAATTACTTTGCCAATATTCCTTAACAGACCATGCGATTGCTGAACGAATGCATGTAGCTTTAAGAACTGCTCAAAATTATGTCCAACGTTTGAAAGAAAAGCTGGATATTGATAGTTGGGAGGATAGTACCACTAGTGCGCGGGTAGCTGTGTGTATGGAAGCAGTTAGGCGTAAATTACTATTGTTATAGGTTGTGTCATTTCACCAATTATTTGCTGGCAGAAAATAATAGCTCAGTTGGTGTTAGCCACAATCGGGATGGGGGAATTATAAGCTCAAGTCATTTTCTCTTTCCTATGAGGTATGGAATGAACTCATCTGAACCGAATATAGTTGAGCTGGCAAAACAAGGAAATCCCAAAGCAATTGCATCCCTAATTAATCGACAACTCAATCCTCAGGGAATAACTGTTAAGACTAATTTACAAGATACTTGCTTACAAATTTTTTTAGAATCATTAGATCCGCCACTCCAAGAAGATATCCTACCGTTCATCCACAAAGGTATGTCTAATCTGGGTGCAAAGGTAATTAGAACTGTTAGAGTACATAGTTGTCAAGTCGGTTCGAGTTCAGCTTTATGGACTGAAGAATTTAATTTAGAAACCTTTGTGGAAGGCTCCCAGGAATCTGTTGGGGAGAATATTGCCAGTACTGCAAATCTTTTAGGGTCAGCGTCTACAAGACCATCACCAGGGATAAAATCTACTGTACCTGCAAAAGTTTATCAAGTCAGTCAGAATTCAGCAAAATCATCAGAGTCCGGTTTCCGAATTCAAAATACCCTCAAAGATGCCCTAGAAGGGTTGAAGATTTTTATCACTAACCCTGTGGAAGGGCTGCCAATATTTTATCAAAATTTAGGCAAAAAGCGTGCTTTAGCAGTAGGAATTACCTTTGGAATTTTCTATTTAGCTTGTCTGCTATTTAGTGTGCATCGAACTTTATCAAACTTATCTTTTTTTATTGGATATAGTCGTTTTAATATTGCTCAAATTTTCGGTTTAGGAATTACGCAATTTATCAGCTTTGCAGTGGCAAGTATGTCCATTAGAAAAATGTTTCAAGGTTTTGGTCGCCCGGAAGGAGATATTTTTATTGCTGGTTCTTCCTTGTTGGCTCCCGGCTTTTTTATATTATTAAGCACAATGCTAGGAGGAATTAATTTTGAAATTATTTTAATCCTTTTAGTTTTATCTATGACTTATCTTATCCTGACACTATATACAGGATGTAACAAAATTTCTCAAATTCCAGATTCTTTATCTCCTCTGGCTATTGTTGGTATAATTTTGCTGAGTATATGGTTCTCTAAGATTATCATCTCATCAGCACTTTATTAATTAATAACATAGAAGTATGTAAATTTTAAATTTTATTATTTTCCCTATAATCTGATCTACTTTTAAATGATGAAATATTTGTGTTCACTCCTCAATTTTTAATATCTTAAGCTGACAAAATTAATATTTAATTAATAAGTTTAACCATTATTTAATCTTTTTTTAAATAATGGTTAAACTTCTCATAACTATAAATAATATATCTTTACTTTTAACTAGTAGCTGAAGTGCTCATTTGATTCTTAAATACAAAGGTTAATATGGTTTTTTCCAGCATCCTGAATCGTGCCTTTACGGCTTCAGCAATAACTACAGCAGTTGTTTTTGCTCCATTACTGACCTCAGTTGCTCAAGCAGAAACTTTAACCGGTGCTGGTGCAAGTTTTCCTGCTCCCTTGTACCAAAGATATGCCCAACAAATGAGAAAAGCAGGATTAACCATGAACTACCAAGCTTGTGGTAGTAGTTGTGGCATTAGACAAACTATTCAGGAAACTGTGGATTTTGGTGGTAGCGATGCAGCTATGACCAATACAGAAATGTCTAAAGTTAACCGGGGTGTAATTCTTGTACCTACAGCCGGTGGTGCAGTTTCTGTTGTTTACAATCTGCCTGGTGTCAATAATCTCAAATTATCACGTCAGGTTTTGCCAGGAATTTTTTCCGGTCAAATTACTAAATGGAATGACCCCAAAATTAAAAAAGATAATCCTGGGGTAAATTTACCAAATTCAACTATTAGAAGTGTGGTTCGTGCTGATGGTAGTGGTACTACCTTCATTTTTACGAATCACCTCAGTAATATCAGTGGTTACTTCAAAGGTAGAATCGGTACCAGTAAAAAGCCCAAGTGGATAAAAAGCACTCTGCGAAGTAAGGGAAATTCAGGTGTAGCGGCTACAGTGAAACAGACTCCAGGTGCTATTGGATATGTTACCCAAGCATATGCAAAGGAAAATAACTTGAAAACAGCTCTGGTACAGAATAGTTCTGGTCAGTTTGTGGCTCCAACTTTACAGGCTGCAAATGATGCTTTATCCAGTGTTCAATTCCCTTCTAATTACCGAGTATTCGTGGGAGATTCTTCCAAAGGCTATCCCATTGTTGGTTTGACTTGGATGATGGTCTATAAAAAATATCCTACTCCAGCTAAAGCCCAAGCAGTTAAGAACATGGTGAAGTGGGTGCTGACTGAAGGTCAAAAGTACAATGCACAGCTTAACTACACCAGAATTCCTTCTAGTGTAGCGAATCAAGTAATACAGACAGTTAACAGTAATGTCAAGTAATTTAGGTTGTTAACTTTTCCTATTCTCCTCTCTCCTCGCTTCGTAGGATAGCTTCTAGCTATCCTGCTTTTCCTACAGTTTATACAGATTTGTATATGGCAAATCCATCAAGACAAGTTCCTCGCCCTGGAAATATTGATATTACTACTAGTAAGGGAATAAATTTCTTTCTAGAAAAAGGATTTGATTGGCTAGTTCATGGTTTTGCTTTAGTAACAGTAGCCATCCTTTTCTGGATGA
>NZ_FYBH01000202.1 GCF_900185595.1 Calothrix rhizosoleniae SC01 | reverse complement strand
AAGATGGGTAAGGGCACGGCACCAGTAAGATAATTTTATATCCCAAAAGATTGTGGATGTTCCTTACGAGAAATGTATGTGTCGCAAACATTATTGGAATTGATATAACGTGCTTTGGTAGTGCTATATCAAAAATAAAACCCCAGTAAGTCAATTACTGGGGAGAGGAGGTTTTTGGATTTTGTAGGATATTGCATTGGAAAGCAGTGTTGTAATTAGAATATCCACTACTACAATCCAAAAGTTGCCAAAATGCCGAAAATTTTGCTCAACGCAAGTCATAAGCAACCTGAGTTCGGGATAAGCTCAAACCCTGATTATATCGTTACATGATTTTGGTCTTCATAAACGTATTTGCGTTGTTTCAGGCATTAATCAGCCTCTCAAAGTGAAATAAAGCTCCTTAACCCGAACTGAGGTTAAGCAATAAACAGTAAGCAATAAATTACACAGGTATCAATCCCTAATCTTCGGTCGTTTTTTAGCAATGACAATTAAATCATCATTTTTCTGCAAGGGATAGTCTGCGGCTGGATTGGAAATCACTTCCCCTTCTGGCTCTTTTTCTATAGCCACTACAATACTTTGATAATGCTGCTTCAAATAAATAAATACATCCATAAAAGTCTTACCAATCTGAGATTGGGGTATGGGGATTTTATATAACTGATTACCTCTGTGAGCAGTTAATAAATCGGAGACAACTTTGGTAATACCGTGGTTGAGAACTGCTTGGGAGATGAGCATACTACTTAACTCACTACCCACAATGATTTCATCAGCTTTCGCCCGTTTGCAAGTCTGAAAATGAGATTCATTTACTAACTCAACAATAATGTAAGCATGGGTATTAATACTTTCCACCGTCAGAGTCGATAAAATCACTTTCGCATCACGAGCTGTATCATCTAAATCATCATCACCTAGAATAATTACTGTACTGGCTGCGACTAAATTGGCTCGCTCTAACGTCTCATCACAGACATTACCTTGAATAAAAAATAAATTATTGTCTTCACTAGGTTTTCTGTCAATATCAGCAATTAAAACTACTGGTTTATCTTGAGTACTTTCATCTAAACGCAGCTCATCAACAATAGCCTTAGCACGAGAATTCCATTCACATAAGATAATGTGTTCTGTAAATTTATAAGCACTCATGCCTAAGTGTTCCATATTTTTTTTCTCAACCAGAATACTGGCAATTTGAGCCGTGAATGTAGCTAAAATGCCAATACCCACAAACATATCAACAGCAGCAATAGAACGCCCAAACATCGTCACAGGGGCAATATCACCATAGCCCACGGTGGTTAAAGTCACAATACTCCACCACACCGCATCTAATAATGATAAATTTGGTTCTACCCTGGAAAGTGCAAGGGAACTAATAGTAACAATTATCACCAGAATTACTATGAGGCGATCAAAATTTTCCCGTTGCAAAAATTTCCAGATTATTTGCATCACATCAGAATTTCAAATTTAAAACATTCCTCAACAAAAAAGTTATATTCCTTCCCTCCATCACTCCATCACTCCATCACTCTTCTTACCTCCTTCCCTCCATCACTCCATCAATCCTTCCCTCTTCTCCCCTCCTCCCATGAACAAACCGACTTCCTCCACCGTTGCTTGACTCGCATCCAACAGGGTAACAAACTCACCTCGATACATTACCGCAATGCGATCGCTCATTGCCATTATTTCTTCTAATTCCGTAGAAATATATAAAATAGCTGCTCCCCTTTCCCTTTCTGCTAATAATTTTTGTTGTACCCCTGCTGTTGCACCCACATCTAATCCTCTTGTGGGTTGCATGGCTATGATTAACTGTGGTTCTCTAGCCAATTCTCTCGCCAGCACTACCTTTTGTTGATTTCCCCCCGATAGTTGACTGACTGGAATATCCCCAGAAATTGCCCGAATATCAAAATCATCAATTGCTAATTTGGCATTGTCTTTAATTATGGGATAATTGAGCAAAAACCAACGACAAAAAGGGATTTTTTGAAAAAATTTTAAAATTAAATTATGGGCAATACTAAATTGTAAGATTAATCCCATTTTTTGCCTATCTTCTGGGATGTAACCTACCTCCATAATTCTGTTATTATAACTATTTTGTTTGAGAGTAGGATAATTAATATTTCCCTGTTTAATCTGCCTTAAACCACAAATAGCATCTGCTAATTCTCTTTGTCCATTACCATCAACTCCAGCAATACCTAAAATTTCTCCTGCTCGTAATTGAAAGGAAATATCTCTGACAGTAGTAACACCACGACTATCTACAACTTGCAAATTATCCACTGACAATACTGTATTTCCTATAGAGCCAGGAGATTTATTAATTTGCAAACAAACATCTCTACCCACCATTAATGTAGCTAATTCTTGAGAAGTGGTATTTTGAATATTTGTATTTGCTACCACCTTTCCCCGACGTAAGACTGTTACCGAATCACAAAGATTCATGACTTCTTCTAATTTGTGACTGATAAAAATAATTGTCTTACCAGTAGCAGCTAATTGTTTCAGAATTCTAATTAAAGATTTTACTTCCGTTGGTGTAAGTACCGCCGTTGGTTCATCGAGAATTAAGAGTTGAGCTTGGCGATACAAAACCTTGAGAATTTCTACCCTTTGTTGTATACCAATGGGCAAATTACCAACTTGAGCACAGGGGTCAATTTCTAAACCATAAGTTTGGGATAAAGCTGCAATGTCTGCTTCTTTTTTTCGCAAATTTAGCTGCCATTGATTCCCTGTACCCAGAACAATATTTTCCGTAACACTTAATTGAGGTACTAGCATAAAATGTTGGTGAATCATGCCAATTCCCAACTTAATTGCTGTATGGGTAGATGTAATTTTTACAGACTTTTGTTGTAAATAAATTTGACCAGAATCAGGTTGATAAATACCACTAACAATGTTCATTAAAGTAGTTTTACCTGCACCATTTTCTCCTAAAATAGCATGTATTTTACCTGATTTTATCTGTAAATTAATACAGTCATTGGCAACAAATTGACCAAAACATTTGGTAATATCAACAAGGTGTAATACCATTTTAGATTTTGGATTGTGGATTGTGGATTGTGAAACTACATAAGCTTTGCAAATTTATGCTTTTTTAACACAGCGAGTTTCTATACCAGCTTCCTGACATTTTTCAAAAACAATCTTTTTACTAGCAATATCTTGTTGAATAGTCTCTGCTTTCTGCACCACATCTGGTGGTACCTTACCCCCAAATTCTCCTAGGGATAAAATATCAGCCTGATCTAATCCAACAGTATATATTTTCCCTTTTAATTCCTGTTTTTTAGCTAATTCTGCCAAATTAGCGATCGCTAAATCCATACGCTTGACAGCACTAGTTAAAATCGCATCGGGGGCAATTTTTAATTGGTCTTTAGTATTGCCAAAAGCATAAACTTTTTTTTCTTCAGCCGTCTGAATCACTGCGGTAGAAGCATCATCTAACCATTGATAAATAACATCAACTCCAGTAGAAATTAATGCTAGTGTAGCTTCCTTTGCTTTTGCCACATCATTCCAATCGCCAGTAAAACTAGGAACTACTTTCACATCCGACTTCACAGACTTTGCTCCCATTTCAAAACCACGTAATTCTTCTTGGGTAGCTTGAAATTTTTGCCCAGCAATATAAGCCAACTGATTGGATTTTGTCATCAAAGCAGCAACAATTCCACACACATAGCTAACCTGCATATGATCTATTCTTAAAGCTGCAATATTTTCCCCTTTTATCGCTCCATTGACGGCGACAAAAAAGGTTTGGGGAAATTGGGGCGCAACCTGTTCAATCGCTGCATCAAACTGTCCTCCGTGGGCGAATACCACATTGTATCCTTGGCGGGCAAAATCTGTGAGCACCTCAGCTTGATCCGTTTGGGAAACTTGTTCTATATGGGTAGTTTTGGCATTTAGTTTGTTCTTAGCTAGTTCTATCCCTTGATAGCCATATTGATTCCATGCTTTATCAGTTATTTTACCAGGAAGAGCGATCGCAATTTTAAAATTCTCACCATTTCCTTCTATTGGTAGGTTGTTATCGCCAACACCACAAGCCTTCAGCAGTATACTTGTACCTAAAGCTGCTGAACTGTAGCCAATAAATTTACGTCTGCTAAAATTATCAGTCATAGTGTATCCCCTGTAACCTTAATTATGGAAAATTTTTGTTTCTAAGTTAATGTAACAGTTGATATATATTACAGATTCTTGCCAGTTTGGCAATAGCATACATCCATCTATTAAATCAACTCCAGATTATAATCCCTCCGACTCTAAACACAACAGTGTAGGCGCGTCACGATTATGAATACAGCCAAGACAATCAGAAAATTACAGGCAAAATGGGTAACACCAGAAAATTTTAGTCCCTATGGACAGGTAATTTTTTCTAGCCGGGATGGTAAACCTTTCGATGCAGAGGATGCTCAATTAATCCTAGATAGAGGTACTCCTCGCTTTTATATTATGCAATTGCACTGTCGGGGATTGAAATTTCATAATATAACCCGCCATTTACAATGTACTCAATGTTTGGGTGCATTGGAGGGCAAAGAATGGTTAATTGCTGTTTGTCCTCCCAATAATAATGTTAATCAACCAGATATGGAAAATATTGCAGCATTCCGTATCCCTGGGAATTGTTTCATTAAGTTAGAAGCGGGTACTTGGCACGCAGGGCCATATTTTGCCCATGGATTTGTTGATTTTTATAACTTGGAATTAAGTGATACAAATCTAGTAGATCACTTTACCTATGATTTTTTAAAAAAAAATAATCTAGAATTTGAAATAGTTGAATAACAAACTGATTTATGAGGTAAAAAAGTCAACCCAATATCAACAAAAAATTATCTGTTTTTCCAAATAAAAAATCCAAAACCTCATGACAGAACACACAGGTTCAAGTTACCAAGGCATAGCCCAAAAGTATGCTCAAATGGTAGAAAATAAACCAATTCATGCTTATTACGAGCGTCCAGCCGTTATATCCCTTTTATAGAAAGGTTACTAGAACCCCAGCCTACAGGACATTTTGAGAAAATGCAGCCAGAAGAATATGAATTTCTAACAAAAAATCCTTGGTTCATTGTTATTCGTGCCAGAAAGAAATAACTCTTCTTACTTATTACTTATTACTTATTAAGTAAGTCGGCACAATAAAGCCAAACTATGTGAGAACAAGAAAATAAGGCTAAAACCCTTTTTTCCCCTGCTTCCTGCCTCTGCCCCCTGCCTTATCCAAACGATAATTTTTTACGCCTACTTACTTACCCGTAGCGCTATACCTACCCATTCGTTGAGTCGTTCCCTATCTATGACAGTAAATCCATGCTCCGTCATCGTTGTGGTGATTGATTCTTCATAATCATTGGTAAACCCTGCTGCAATCAATATGCCATTTTCATCTAATGCTTGTTGATAATCTTTAGCAAGAGCAATATGTATACGGGCAAAGATATTAGCAACTATTAAATCAAATTTTTGTTGATTATCGATCGCTTGTACTTTTTCTGTAGTCTCTCCACCCATCCAATGTCCCAAGGTACTACCATTTCCCAGGCTTCCTGCCATAACAGTAACTTGTTGCTCTACACCATTTAGGTGTACTGCTGATTGGGTTGATTGCACTGCGATCGCATCATTATCTAATCCTAATACAGATGCTCCTAGTTTAGCGATCGCTATACTCAAAATCCCCGAACCGCAACCCAAATCTAAGGCATCAGTACCAGGTGTGACATATTTCTCGATCAATTTGAGGCTGAGAATAGTAGCTGGATGTAAACCACTGCCAAAGGCGAGGGATGGTTTTAGTTTAATGATAATATCATCAGGGGATGTAGTTTCATTGGTTACATTGGCAGGAAGAATCAGGAAACGATTACCAATTCGATGTCGGAAAACATTGGTATTTGTTATCGGTTTTGATTCAACTACGGCGATTTCCAGTTCGCTAGCCATCCCAGTACGTTGTAGTGGTGTGAGTAACTGAGCGATTTTATCTATCTGTTGATTTATATGGATTTTATTATCTAAATATAAACGAATGGTAAATGTCCAGGGAGATGAATTTTCATCAGTGGCGTTGTAGGGAGTAATGCCAATATCGCCAGTATAATCAGCATCTATTAGTAGCATATAAACCCAGTCAACAGCCTCATCGGTGGTGTTAATGCTTAATTCTGTCCACTGCATAGGTTTGTTCTGGGGTATCAAATAATTCTATACCATTTTGAAAAAAGAATGGGACAGATGTGTAGGGGCACGGCATCTACAATCTTTCAATATATAAAACTATCTTACTGGTGCCGTGCCCTTATGAATAATTTATATGTTGCAAACATTATTTGAATTGGTATAAGTTTACTGTTCATAGGTTGCAGCATTCAAAAATATCCTAACGGTTCGACTTCGCTCACCATTAGCCCTGAGCGTAAAGCCTACGGCATAGCTGCGCTTACCGCGTAGCGTGTCCGAAGGACTTAGTCGAAGGGCTAACGTGCTTTGGTAGTGCTATAAGTTTAGATTTTGGATTACAGTTTGATAAGTTGAGTAATATGCGATCGCCTAAGTAATGGTATATTACCACCGTAGGCGATCGCTCTAAATCATTCAGTCTTAGTTAGGACTCAAGTTTCGCCATACCATCAGAATTAACTTCAGCATAAAGACGAGTATTGTACTCGTAAACATCGCTATTGGCTGCCAAAATTTACAAAATTGGCGTATTCTCCAAAGTCGTGAGTTTTTACGCTTTGGTTTATTGGAAAGCGATGTTTTTCTTGTTTTCGGTTCAAACATAGTTAGAATGGACATGTATATATGTGTTGCCTGGTATTTCTCCAGGCGTTTTTCTGGGAATTGTTTCCCCGTGATGTTTAATCGAGAATAGTCAGAAACAAAAAACCCCAAGACACGCTCGCAAAATACAAACGCGCTTGGGGTAAATACATTGTTTTGCAATTTTTGCATTTCAACCTCCTTTAGTTACATGGAGGCTGCTTTGAAGCGACACATTTTTGAATGCAAAAAACCGCAATATTATTTTAAATTTGGGCGCATTCGCACATCAAAAACCATTACCACGTTATAAAAAACGCAGTGGTTCAGAGTCAACCATATACTTACTGTTAACCCGGAATCGCGTCAAAGCGAGCCTTGATTTTGATGCCGAACACGCCACTACATTGAGTCTTTTACTCTCCCCTTCTCCATGATTGTCTAATCAATCTGGTATGTGTGGTGTGTCAGCTTGGATGAGAGAGTTTGTTTAATGATAACATATTTGGTAGTCCTTGAGAAGTGATGCAAGTCGGTGTAACCCGCTTTGTAGAAGGAGAGGTAGGGCAAAATTACTACTTGTTTACTTACCACTGCCCAAATCTAAAACATCAGCGGAGTCTCATCGGTAGATTAATACTCAATTCTCTCCACTGTATATATTTTTCCGGGTTGTCGGTTGTAATTTCAGTTATCAATTATCAGTGAGAAATTGCATTGGTGAGGCAGTGATTGTTATTGATTAATGATTTTTAATAAAAATTGGTGGAAACGCACAATTTTACCCGGAGAAAACAAGGGACGTAAATTATTAGCGGGTCATTTGTTTTACTCCACAAAAAATTTTGCTATTGTTGAAGCCTGTGTGATTGGTTTAGTGGCAGCTTTTGCCGCAGTTGCCCTCAAACAGGGAATTGGCTGGTTAGGAGGATTACGAGTTTATGTAGTTCATTCCTTCACCCCTTGGCTACTACCGGTCATTGGATTTAGTTGCGGTATTTTAGCAGGATGGCTAGTACAATGTAATTCCGAAACATCAGGTAGTGGTATTCCCTACGTCAAAGCAGTATTAGCAAAAGTACCCTTACCCTTAAATTTACGTATATCTCTAGTAAAATTAGTAGGAAGTATTTTAGTTATAGGTGCGGGTTTACCCCTAGGAAGACAAGGCCCTACAGTACAAGTAGGTGCAGCCTTAGCAGCACAGATTAGTCGCTGGTTTCCCACCTCCCCAGACTATCGTCGTCAAATCATCGCAGCAGGAGCAGGAGCAGGTTTAGCAGCAGGATTTAATACCCCCATTGCCGGTGTGTTGTTTGTGGTTGAAGCACTGCTCCAAGACATATCTGGTTTTACCTTGGGAACAGCAATCCTCGCCTCCTTTATTGGTGCTGTGGTTTCTAGGTGGTTGGGTGGTACAGGATTTGTATTTGATCAAATTACCCCATTGCAAACAGGATTTTCCCCCCAAGAAATTCCTTTCTATCTGTTAATGGGAGTCTTGGCAGGAATTTTGGGAGCACTCTTTAATAATGGAATTGTTGCAGCTTTAAACTTGAATAATCGCCTGCGAATTTCCTTACCTCTACGGGTAGGACTAGCAGGATTAATTTGTGGAGTCACTATTGCCTTACTACCCGATGATTTCCTGGATAGTGCAGGACTGCGAGAAATTTTAATAGGAGGTAAAGCTGATTGGCAATTGACCTTACTTGCCTTCACAGTTCAATTTCTGTTGACAATGCTAGCTTACACCACAGGTGCGCCGGGAGGATTATTCGCTCCAGTACTAATCATGGGAGCATCTCTGGGCTTATTCATCGGATTAATCCAATTAAATCTATTATTAACCAGTGCTAGCGCCCCTTTAACCTACGCATTGGCAGGTATGGGGACATTTTTTACCGCAGTTACCCGAGTACCCATCACAGGTATAGTCATTGTCTTTGAAATGACAACGGACTTTAATATAGTATTACCACTGATGATTAGTTCAGCGATCGCTTATTTGATTGCGGAAATAGTCGCTCCCAACTCCCTATATGATCGGCTTTTGGCAGGGAAAGGTATTAATTTAGAAGAATCAGGCAAAGAAGGAATTCTTACCACCCTAACAGCAGCCGATGTTATGCAACGGCGGGTAGAAACCATATCTAGTCAAATTACTTTTGTCGAAGCTGTCCAAGCATTATCCCGCTCTCGCCATCGTAATTTACCAGTGGTGGATAGGGGTACATTGGTGGGTATAATCTCTCAAAAAGAATTAGCTAACTATACTGATAACTCTTTGGTCGAGTCAATTCCCATTAGTGAAATCATGTTTCCATCACCAATGACGGCTATACCCACAGCGACTCTGGCACATATTTTACATCTACTCAATCGCTACAATCTCAGTTGCTTGCCAGTTACCGAAGGAAAACATTTAGTGGGAATGATTACTCGCAGTGATATCATTCGGGCAACAGCAGACCATTTAGATGGGGCAGGAATCCAAACAGCACCCCAACCATCTTATATCGTTTATCAAACCCGCGACCCCATAAGTGGTGGTGGTAGATTATTAATATTACTCAGCAATCCTAAGACTGCCACATCCCTGTTGAGAATAGCAATTGCCATCGCTCAACAATTAGGATATGAACTGGAATGTTTGCATATAATTGTCGTTCCCCGTACATGTAATCCCGCAGAAACACCCATTAGTACGGTTGCAGGCTTAAATTTGTTAACCCAAGCAATAGACTTTGCAAGAGCCAGTAGAGTCCCGATTCATACCCAAATTCGAGTCACTCATGATGTCGCTGAAGCTACTTTAGAAACAATCAAAGAGCGACATATTGACTTGTTATTTATGGGTTGGAAAGGTACTACAGGAACACCAGGAAAAATATTTAGCCGGGTAGCAGATACATTAATTAGACAAGCTCCCTGCGAAGTGATTCTGGCGAAATTTGGCGATCAAACTAACTTTAATCGTTGGTTGATACCTGTCGCTGGTGGTCCCAATGTCAGCGAAGCAGTGCAACTATTACCCGCATTCGCATCTTTGGGAACAATACCAAAAATTGAATTGTGTACAGTCTATGCACCCACAGAAACACCAGATACCAAAATACTAGAAAAATTTGTCCAGTATCTACAACCAAAATTCAGCCGTAAAGTTAAAGTGACAACTATTCCTGCATATTCCGTAGCACAGACAATTGTATCCGTAGCAGAAAAACAAAAAATTGATGCCATTGTTATGGGTGCAACCCGTGAAACCCTTTTGCAACAGGTAATTCATGGGAATATACCTGAAACCATTGCCCGTCAAAGTAATTGTACGGTAATTATTGTGAGAAGTGCCTAGAGCATCTATTTAGCAGGAGAGGGGAGTGTCGGGAGTGATGGAGTGATGGAGTGATGGAGTGATGGTTGCTAGTTGCTAGTTGATAGTTGATAGTTAGGGGTTGGTAGTTGATGCTTGATAGTTAGTTATTTCATCTCCCCACACTTCCCACACTTCTTTCACTCCTTCCCTCCTTCCCTCTTTCCCTCTTTCCCTCAATATTATGGGCCGGAAATGATATGACTCCCCTAAATAAAAGGGCAAATACCAATGTCAACAATTAAATCTAGACACAGGAAATTTGCCCAAAATAAATCTTTGCTAAAAACTAGCGAAACATACTACTAACAGAACTATCTTCATGAATCCGCCAGATAGTTTCTCCTAATAAATTTGCCACAGATAGCACAGTCAGTTGCGGAAAGCGATCGCTTTCTGATAAAGGAATTGTATTAGTAACAATTACTTCCTCAAAAACGCCACTGGACAAACGTTCAATGGCTGGTGGAGAAAATACTGCATGGGTAGCACAGGCATATACCTGACGTGCCCCTTCTTCCCGTAATAACTTGGCTCCCGCCGTAATCGTACCACCAGTGTCAATCATGTCATCTACCAACACTGCTGTTTTACCTTTAACATCACCAATCACATTCAAGACTTCAGCAACATTGTGAGCTTGACGGCGTTTATCAATAATAGCTAATGGAGCATCATCGAGCTTTTTGGCAAATGCCCTAGCTCTGGCAACACCGCCAACATCAGGGGATACTACTACAATATCAGCCAGGTTTTTACTTGCTAAGTAATTCAGTATAACTGGTGAACCATAAACATGATCCAGAGGAATATCAAAATATCCCTGGATTTGAGAAGAGTGTAAATCCATTGCCAAAATTCGGTTAGCACCTGCTTGGGTAATCAGGTTCGCAACCAACTTAGCAGTAATGGATTCCCTTCCAGCCGTTTTGCGATCGGCACGAGCATAACCATAATAGGGAATCACCGCCGTTACCTGCCGTGCAGAAGCTCGACGACAAGCATCAATCATAATCAATAATTCCATCAAGTTGTCATTCACGGGATGACAACTTGGTTGGATTAAATAAACATCACAACCGCGAATTGATTCTTGGATTTGAACATAAAGTTCTCCATCTGCAAATCGCTTGCGAATCATGGGCCCCAAATCTATACCCAAGTAATGGGCGACTTCTTGAGACAATTGGGTGTTGGCAGAACCAGAAAACAGCCTCAGACGGTGATTTTCAGTCAGTCCTGTTGCTGTTGATGGCATTTTTAGGGTTGCAGAACTGAGCACAGCAGATCCTCGATGTGCATTCATGGCAATCTTATCATTAGATATTTGGCAGATTTAACAGAAATATTCGGCAAGAAGTTGTATGTGTTTTATTGAAGCTTTGATAAAAATTGGAAATATTCCTCCATAAATTTATCACCCCCTCTTTTTTAGCTTTTTTGGTGAATAACTTCTGTCTGAGCCACTGCAATATAGTTAGGGAAACAGAACAAGAAGTCAGACTTTGGTGATTGAAAATAACAGTCCAAGTCTGCAAGCCCATATGTATAGTAGAAAAATTTTTTCTACCCATATAAATTTATAACTGAGAATAATACATTTATTGTTCTACTAAAAAATATCAGGGTAGACATGCATGGGTAAAAATGACTACGATTACTTCGGGAACGGGCATGTTTATAATGATTAAAATGTCCCTACCCCTAAATCCTGCACACTACACTATACAAATTACACGATAGCACCCTATTTTTGAGCTAAAAAATACATACTTATTTTGATTTTTGTATAGTGCTACGAATGCCATATGTCAAGTTTTAACAAAAGCTATGAGATTACTAATCTTTTTGACAGACGATGGACTTAATAACAGTCTATCCTATAGTGCATTAATTTTATGAGTGTGAATTTGCTGAAACTGAATACATTACCAAAGCTAAAATAAATTATACCGGCAAACGTTAGATATTCTAGGATTCATGGCTGAAAAATCATGAGCAAACTGCCACTAATGCCAAAAATTAACTACATTTTTCAAATATTTACGCTCAACAGCAGAAAATTGAGGGGGAAAATAGAGTCAAGCTAGGTTGTCAAAATCTAATAATTACGTAAAATTACATAAGCTGGCAACAGCAAATGTGTGATAGCGAAATTTTTACCCATGAACCGATTACCACTACGGGTGATTCAAAATACTTTTATTGTCAGCTTTTGGGCTATTTTTAACCCATCTTTGGTTGATTTATGCCAACCTGTACAAATTAATAGCTCGGCAATTTGAAATTTGATTGATTACTCAGAAAACTTCTCATTACAGGTTATCTACTTTCCTACAGAGTTATTACAATCAATAATGCAACCACCAATTAAAACTGACACAATCCTGCAAAATCGTTACCGGATAATTAAAATTCTCGGTCAGGGAGGATTTGGTAGAACCTATCTAGTAGAAGATCAAAGGCGCTTCAATGAACTATGTGCCTTAAAAGAATTAATTCCCGCAACTACAGAAACTTCTACTTGGCAAAAGGCACAGGATTTATTTCGCCGTGAAGCGGAAATGTTGTATCAAATAAAACATACGCAAATACCACAATTCCGGGAGTGTTTTCAACAGAATCAAAGGTTATTTTTAGTCCAAGATTATGTTGAGGGGAAGACATACCGGACTTTATTAAGTGAGCGTCAGGCAGTTGGTGGTGCATTTACTCAGACAGAGGTATTGTATTTAATACAGTCATTATTACCAGTATTCAATTATATCCATAATCAAGGAATCATTCATAGAGATATTTCACCAGAAAATATTATTCTTCGGGATAGCAATCGCCTACCAGTATTGATTGATTTTGGGGTAGTTAAGGAGCTTGCTAGTCGTTTGCAAAACCCAAATAGGACAATAGAAAATACCTATGTTGGGAAATTAGGTTATTCTCCCACAGAGCAAATGCAAACAGGTCAGGTTTACCCCAGTAGTGATTTATATGCTTTGGGGGTTACTGCTGTGGTTTTGTTAACTGGTAAAGAACCCCAGGAACTCTTTGATGCTCAAAAATTCACTTGGAATTGGCAACGTTGGGTAACAGTAAATCCCCAATTTGCTCAAGTTTTAAATCGGATGCTGAGTTATAAACCGAGCGATCGCTACCAAAGTGCAGCAGAATTAGATTCAATATTAAAATCAGTAGAGTCAGGAACTCAAGCTAATGCTGAATTATCTCAGATACAGACCCTTGCAGTTGGTCGTCACCCTGCTAACGTGCAACCGACTGCTCCTGCAAAGGGTAATCAAGTAATTCCCCCACCCCCAACTTCAGTTCTAGATAATTCTTTGGCTATTGGAGCTATTGCAGCAGTTGTAGTAGTTCTGGCGGGATTTGGTTCTTGGGTATTGGTACGTTCGATCCGCAGTCAACCACAGGAGGCGTTATCTACTCCAATTACTACTGGAGTGCCCCAAACTTTTCCTTCTCCAGTCATCACTGCCAATCCTACACCCACAACTACCCAGGAACCATCATTAAGTAAACGAATCAAGCGCCTTAAGTTTAACTCATTGAATACAGCTAAGGTGGATGATACTCTGAAATCAAATGAAGTTGTCCGCTATACTTTCCGGGGTCAAGCTGGACAACAATTAACAGTAATGTTGGTGCGGGAAAGTGGTGTAGGGTTTAATGTTTTAACTCCTAGTGAAGAGCTTGTGGAAAATACAGCTCAACAAGTTGCTTTTTATCAAGGAATATTACCTACTGATGGTGAATATAAAATAGATTTAAGTACATTGCCAGATATTACTGAAAGTGACTATAGCCTGTATGTGGGATTAGAAGCTCTTGTTCAACCAACACCTTCCATACCCACAGAAACACCTTCACCCATACCCACAAACATCCCTACACCCACAGAAATACCTTCACCCATACCCACAAACATCCCTACACCCACAGAAATACCTTCACCCATACCTACAAACGTCCCTACACCCATACCTACAGAAGCACCTTCATCATTCCCATCACTAACATTTCCCCCTAACTCTGATGAAAGTAATCCTGCAATCACGCCTACCCCAGATCCCGAGACAGAAGATAATTGATGCGTAATGCTATACAAAAGGGACGCGATCGCATCGCGTCCCCAAAGTGTGATTAATTATGATTAATTGTGGACTTTCTATTGAAAATTTCTCAGATGTTATCCCTAACCTACAGAAAGTCCTCTGCGGGCTGTAATACAACTTTGTTTTCCGAAGAAATTGTACTTACCTGAGTCTGATCCGCAATAGAAGCTTGCAGAAGTGGAGTGTGAGCAATTGAATTATTAGCTAAGGTAAACAAGGGGTTGGATAAAATCCCAGCAATGCTGGTAGCAATTAAAGTAACTACTAACCCTACCTGTAAAGGTCTTAATCCCGGTAAATTCCAGCGTATCTCTGGGTAATTCTGCACCACATCCGACATTTCCTGTGGTTCTTTGACTACCATCATTTTCACTACACGAATGTAGTAATATATAGAAACAACACTGGTAACTAACCCCAATAAGACTAAGCCATAAAGACCTGCTTGCCAACCAGCCCAGAAGAGATAAATCTTGCCGAAGAATCCCGCCAGGGGAGGAATACCACCCAAGGAAAGCAAGGAAATACTCAGAGCGAGGGTTAAAAGAGGGTCTTTCTGATATAAACCGGAATACTCGGCAATTTGGTCGGTTCCTGTGCGTAGGGAGAACAGAATTACACAGGTAAAACCGCACAAATTCATAAATAAATAAATCAGCAGATAGAATACCATGCTGGCATATCCTGCTTCCGTTCCTGCAATCAAGCCAATCATCACAAACCCAGCTTGGGCAATAGATGAGTAAGCCAGCATCCGTTTCATGCTGGTTTGAGCCAGGGCAACCACATTGCCCAGAATCATACTCAAAATGGCAAGAGCCGTAAACACAAACTTCCATTCCTCTGTCAGCAAAGGAA
Organism: Calothrix rhizosoleniae SC01; assembly: GCF_900185595.1. Taxonomy (GTDB): domain Bacteria; phylum Cyanobacteriota; class Cyanobacteriia; order Cyanobacteriales; family Nostocaceae; genus Calothrix_A; species Calothrix_A rhizosoleniae. The sequence goes on along the minus strand of NZ_FYBH01000202.1, from coordinate 22,906 downwards.
AGACGTTGGTTAACAATCGAATAGCTAGGGCAAATCCAGCAGCTTTAGAGCCTACGGACAAAAAGGCAATTACCGGGGTGGGTGCGCCTTCATAAACGTCTGGGGTCCATTGATGGAAGGGTGCAGCAGAAATCTTAAATCCCACACCTGCAATTATAAATACTAAGGCAATCACAACACCTAAGGATTGACCTAAATTTCCATTAGCAATCCCAGTAGCAATTGCACTTAATTGTGTTTGTCCTCCAGATAAGCCATAGAGCAAGGAAACTCCATAGAGAAAAACTCCCGTACTCGCAGCTCCAATTAACAGGTATTTTAATGCCGCTTCATTAGAACGAGGATCGCGCTTAGTGTAACCTGTCATTAGATAGGAGGAAATACTTAAAGTCTCTAGGGAGACAAAAATCATTACCAATTCACTAGCACCGGAGATAAACATTCCTCCCAAAGTAGCAGTCAGCAAAATCGCAATGAATTCTGCTAATGCTGTGCCACTTTGTTCGATGTAGGTAATGGACATTAAAATAGTCACGGCGGCAGATAGAGCCACAATACCGCGAAATACGATACTGAGGTCATCACCATTGAAAGCACCGCCAAAAGAGGTGGGATTGGTGCTATCCCATTGAAAATATAGAGCAACAATTGCAGCAAATAATCCAGCGCTCGCTAGATATGCAATCCAGCGAGAGGATGTACGTCCTACAATTAAGTCTACAATCAAAACCCCTAAGAGAGTAATAATTACTATACCCTCTGGCAAAATTATTCCCGCATTCAGCTGGGATGCAAAAGTAGCAAAATCCATGAAATATGTAGGTTTTGGCTATTAGACATTAACGCTAACTGAATTAATTCTATTGTTTTTTCTGAAAATTTTATGAATCTATATAATTGTATTTAGAAATAATTAAAGAAAAGGGAAATGCCCTAAACATCTTGTTAACTGCTAGATGTATTTCTCTGCCTAGCTTCGAGTCACATATTTTTGTTTAAGGCGAAACTTTTGCCATCACTTTGTAGTGAGACTTTGTAACTCAACTTGTTTCAAGTATTATTGGAGCTTCACACATTAGTTCAACTTAAGGTAATCCCCAGGTTGATTATACTTATTTATCATAACTTGCTGGAAAATCTATCGTTGCCTACATTTCACCAGTTTCCGCCACCAGAGCGATTATTTCTATTTTCTTTTGGTCTGGCTTTATTTACTTTAATTGTTCTATCCATCCACTCAGCACCGTCTAATGCATTAATTGCAGCTACTTCTTCGTCCTCTGTTTCCATTTCTACAAAAGCAAAGCCTCGCTGACGGCCAGTTTCTCTATCTGTTGGTAATTGTACTCTTGTGACTTCACCATACTCCGAAAAGACTTCTCTTAAATCCTCTTGTGTAACTTGGTAGGATATGTTACCCACGTAGATTGACATGAAACTCCCCAGAAATTGATATGCAGAGATATTGATCCGGAGGGCTGCTTGCAATTTGCAATTTTAAACAAAATCAAGAACATCACTACCGAACTTTACATTCTCTACGTTTCATCCTAACACGAGTTTGATGGTCGAAAGTCTGAATAAATCTGAATCAAATTATCCGTGTATAAGTCCAAGTAAATGTATTTTGAAATACTAAGCGATAAAGATCCGCGATCGCCCTGAATTAAAATAGTCGCCAATTAAATAAAATTTTGGTGATGCCAGAATCAGTTACAGCCAATATAGTTGTATTGACCTGTAGAAGGATTTTTTTTGGCATTAGTCGCCAATTTGCTGGATATGAGTTAAAGATTGAAATAGCTGGCAATTCACAATAATTTTTTTTCATAGCAACCCATGCCAGCATCTTACAATACCTCTGACCAAAATTTATTTTTGTGAAAGGTAAAAGAAAAAAGGTTTAACAGTAAAGGATTTCCCCTTTTCTCTAAACTTAGCCAAATACCTGAAGCTCTTAGTAATTATGTACTTATACCTAGTTTTTACTTAATTTTGACAAGGGTGCAGTTTGTGTCAGGATGAAATCAAAATTCCTTTACCCTACTGCTAAAACCTTGACATCTACCCCTGAATCATTTCAATTTAGACTTTTGAGCCTAGCTGCTATTCTCTTCTAAAATTTCCATGTCAACTCTCGTCATTGTCGAATCTCCTACTAAAGCTCGTACCATTCGCAACTACCTGCCATCCACCTATCAGGTAGAAGCTTCCATGGGTCATGTCCGGGATCTACCCCAGTCGGCTAGTGAAATTCCCACCGCAGTCAAAGGGGAAAAGTGGGCAAAACTGGGGGTAAATGTAGAATCCGACTTTGAACCGCTTTATGTTGTCCCCAAGGATAAAAAGAAAGTTGTTACTCAGCTCAAAGAAGCATTGAAAACAGCTTCGGAATTGATTCTGGCAACAGATGAAGACCGAGAAGGTGAAAGCATAAGTTGGCACTTGTATCAACTGTTAAAGCCGAAAGTTCCCACCAAGCGTATGGTATTTCATGAAATTACCAAAGAAGCGATTGCCAAGGCTTTAGATAATTGCCGCAATATTGATGAAAAGGTTGTTAGAGCCCAAGAAACAAGGCGAATTTTAGATCGACTGGTGGGCTATACTCTTTCGCCCCTATTATGGGAAAAAATTGCTTGGGGATTATCTGCGGGTAGGGTGCAATCCGTCGCAGTCCGGTTGTTGGTGAAACGGGAACGACAGCGCCGTGCTTTCCGTCAAGGCTCATACTGGGATTTGAAAGCGACATTGATTCCTGCAGCCAAACAAGCTGATTCCAGCTATGGCTTTAGTTCCCAGTTAGTTACCCTAGCAGGAAATAAGTTAGCAACCGGTAGTGATTTTGATCCTAATACTGGACAAATTACCGCCGGACGGAATGTGGTGTTGCTGTCCCAAACAGAAGCCGAAGTACTCCAAGCACGCTTGAGCGGCAAAACCTGGACAGTTACAGATATTGAAGAACGCCCAGTCACTCGTAAACCCGCCTCACCCTTTACTACTTCCACCTTGCAACAAGAAGCGAACCGCAAACTCCGCCTTTCTGCTCGGGATACCATGAGGACTGCCCAGAATTTGTACGAGCAAGGTTATATTACTTACATGCGTACTGATTCCGTACATTTGTCAGAGCAAGCGATCGCAGCTGCTCGTAGTTGTGTGGAACAATTGTATGGCAAGGAGTATTTAAGTCCAAAGCCCCGGCAATATACCACCAAATCAAAAGGCGCACAAGAAGCCCACGAAGCTATTCGCCCCGCAGGTAGTAAATTCCGTACACCCCAAGAAACGGGTTTAAGTGGTCGGGAACTAAAACTTTATGATCTGATTTGGAAGCGTACCGTCGCCACCCAAATGGCAGATTCTCGGCAAACCCAAATTTCTGTACAACTAGAGGTAGAAGATGCTGGTTTTCGTTCCTCTGGTAAGCGGATTGATTTCCCCGGATTCCTACGTGCTTATGTGGAAGGTTCTGACGACCCCGAGGCAGCACTAGAAGACAAAGAGGTAATCTTACCAAATCTGACCATTGGCGAACATCCCCAATGTACTGATTTAGAAGCAGTAGGACATGAAACTCAACCCCCTGCTAGATATACAGAGGCTACCTTGGTAAAAACCTTGGAAAGTGAAGGCATTGGTCGCCCCAGTACTTACGCCAGCATTATTGGCACCATTATTGACAAAGGTTATGCCCAATTAGTGAGTAATGCCCTAGTGCCATCTTTTACAGCTTTTGCTGTGACCAATTTGCTAGAAAAACATTTTCCTGATGTTGTCAATCCAGGATTCACTTCACAAATGGAACAAACCTTGGATGACATTGCTACAGGTGAAACAGCTTGGCTTCCTTATTTACGAGAATTTTATTTAGGAGAAAAGGGCTTAGAAACCTTAGTTACAGAACAAAAGAGTCAAATAGACGTTAATGCAGCTAGGACAGTCTTACTAGAAAACCTAGAGGCAAAAGTCCGGATTGGTAAATATGGTGCTTATCTGGAAAAAAAGAATGGTGACGATGTAGTGACGGTTTCCATTCCCAAAGATTTAACTCCCTCTGACCTAGACCCCGAAAAAGTAGACACTCTTCTCAAGCAGAAAACTGCGGGTCCAGATGAGATCGGCATCCATCCAGAAACTGCCCAACCCATTTATCTACTCATTGGTCCCTATGGTCCTTATGTGCAATTGGGTGAAAAATCTGAAGAAAATCCCAAGCCAAAACAAACATCTTTGCCCAAAGGTGTCGATCCCGAAAATGTCACCTTGGAAATGGCTGTAGGCTTATTATCCCTACCTCGAACCCTAGGAACCCATCCAGAAACAGGCGCTAATATTCAAGCTAGTTTGGGACGTTTTGGCCCTTATGTAGTGAATAAAAAAGGTGCTGATGGTAAACCAGATTATCGTTCTTTAAAAGGGGAAGATAATGTTTTGACTGTCACCCTAGAAAGAGCATTAGAATTATTATCTGAGCCCAAGAAAGGTAGGGGTGGTGGTAAATCTAAAGCTGCTTTGCGGGAGTTGGGAGCCCATCCAGAAGATAGCGAACCTGTAAATATCTATGATGGGCCTTATGGACCCTACATCAAGCACGGCAAAATTAATGTTAGTATCCCAGAGGGTCAGTCTGTTGAAGAAATCACCTTAACTACAGCAGTAAGTTTGTTGGCTAGCAAAGCAGAAACCACTAAATCAACTCGCAAGAAAACTAAATCTACCACTACAAAAACCAAGTCTACAAAAACTGCCACCAAAACCAAAAAGACAAAAGCTACCAAAACAACAAAGGCTAGTCCGGAAAGTAAATAGTTTTAGTCTCTTAACTCCTAACTCCTAACTCTTTCACTCCAGGCGGTTTAGAGCGGTTTAGATCAGTGAACAGTGTTAGCGCAGCTCCTCTGCAGGAGGCACAGTTATCAATGCGTATGGTGGGGGATTGAAACCCGCCACCAGCACTGACCACTAATTGATCGGGGATTAAACCCAAGGATAAACACATCACTCTTGACTGATAACTAATAACTGATAACTGCTAAAAACCTACCCTTGTTAGGGCGCGAAAACCCCGCCTCCAATTTCTAATGTGACAAATATTAGTAGAATTGCTAAGCTGTTAATTGGGAGAAGAAGTTGAAAATTAACCAAAAACACACATCTTATGGTTCTTATATTAGCTGTTCCATGGATCACGAGAACATAACTCTCCACGGATTAGCTTATTTTCACTAAGGCTAACAATGATTAATTGACAAAGGCAGTGTATAGTCTTGCAAGGGGAATATTTTTGTGCCTAAATTCTACTCTCTCAGTAGACTAATGAGTATCTTATGGGTGAAAGTGCGATGAAAACGACTGCCAACTTAATCACATCCATAATTATAGCTCTATGGGTAGTGGCGATCGCCATAATCTCAGTACAAAACTATACCCCTGTATCACTGAAGTTTTTTAATTTACAGTCAATTCAGATTTCTGTTGGGATTATACTGGCTTTTAGTGCTGGTATAGGAATGATTGGCATAACAGTAATACAACCCCTGTGGAGTATTGGCAGTTCTCAACAGGGGAATGAAACTTTAGATGATGCCGAATTTTTCGTTGATGATGAAGACTTTTAATGCCTGATTAGGGGTAAACTACAGTGACAAGCATTTCCATTAATTTACCAGAAAATGTATTTTCTGACATACACAAACAACCAAATGAATTTGTTCAGGAAATGCGAATCGCCGCTGCCATCAAATGGTATGAACTGGGTGCTGTATCACGTTTACAAGCAGCAGAAATTGCAGGTTTAAGTTGTTCGGAGTTTAATGACGCTGTCTCCCGTTACCAAGTTTCTCCCTTAGCAGATGAAGTATTGGAGGAGATGGAAGTTGTTAATAGACATAACCTAGAGTGCAATACCCAAACCAAATTATCTCTCCAGGAGATTGCTGCTTTACCGATAGAAGAACGTCATAAACTGCTAGTTCCTTTTATTGCTGCAACAGCAGAAGACTTCTGCAATGATCCTGAACTGATGGAGTTTTAGATTTTAGCTAGGAAAATTAGGTAAGATTTTTCTGGGGTATCTAAGGGTAAAAACAGCTAAACCTGGGCGACGGATGAGATGAATATGAGATGATCAATCCCAAACGTGGGGAAATTTGGCTGGTACAACTCGATCCCACTGTAGGGCAAGAACTCCGAAAAACTCGACCAGCTGTGGTAATAAATTCAGAATTGTTTGCCATGATTCCGATGCGAATTATCGTTCCTTTAACCAGTTGGCAAGAACAATTTCAGGAACGTCCTTTCATGGTATCTATTCATAAAAGTGAAGAAAATGGTTTAGCTCAGGATTCTGCGGGTAATCTTTTACAAGTCCGCAGTATTTCAGTGGAGCGTTTTGTTGCTCGTTTGGGATACGTTTCTCAAACAGTTTTACAGGAATTATTAGCAGGTTTAGTTATTTGTGTAGACTATGAGTAGAACTGAAGCATATCATTCCAACTAGGGAAATCACCCGTATAAATGCATCTAACATTAAAATATCTCTTAAATTTTGAATAAATATCATATTGTGGCACTACCAAAGCACGTTAGGAAATTTATGAATGCTGAAACCTATGAACCGTAAACTTATTACTTGCGCGTAGCGCTATATTATTGCTTTTTATAATCAAATCTTATACCAATTCAAATAATGTTTGCGACACACATGTTTTTCGTAAGGGCACGACATCCAAAATCTTTTGGTATATAAAATTATCTTACTGGTGCCGTGCACCTACTCATCTGTCCTATTCTTTTTTCAAATCTGGGACTAGCATTGTTCTTGTTCAGTTTGTATTGTTTTTATTAGTTTTTAGTTTGAATCAACTCAGATTGCTTACTTTTGATTAGGATTAATTTATCACTGCAAAAGTAAGATGAACAAACTTTGCTTGAAGATATGTAGTCGTAATTATTTGCTTACTAATCATGATAGAGAAAAAAATGAAACAGAGGATAATATCTCGTGAATATAAGATTATGCTCAATCAAGATTGCTTCGTGAGTTCAAAAATCAACCTGATTGAACTATCCGGAGAGTTTTGGCAAGATTTCAAAGACGCAATTAAAGATATCGTGATTGATACTGATGGTAGTCTTGATTATGTTAAAAAACGCAGAAATGTGAGATTTTATGACAGCACAGCTCATCATCTTCGAGAGAATAATTACGTTTTCCGGGAGCGAGTTGACATTGATACAGGTAAACGAGAAGTAACCCTCAAATATCGCCATCCAGATCGTTACATTTCTCAAGACAGAAATATGAATGCTGCTGTGATTGAGAATGGAAAGACAAAATTTGAAGAAGATATTAAACTTCCCTTTAAAAAGCTTTACAGCTTTTCTACTAAGCAACCTATATCGGATAACAAAAATATCAATAAATTAAAGGATATTGGTAAGTTATATCCAGGTCTGAAGAAAGAACTAAAATCTTATCAAAAAGATGTGCCGATTGACTTAGTCGGGGGTTTCACCGCCAGAGAATTGGTGATTACAGGAGCAGATTTTCAAATTAGGAAAAATCCCAAAGTAGAAGCCGAATGTGCATTAATAGCTTGGTATGATGACTCCTGTGGAGAGGATACGCCTATCCTCGTTGAATTTAGCTTCAAATATGAAAATAAACGAGAGGAATATGATTGTAAGGCAGCTCAGAGAGCTTACGATGTGTTTGCTAGATTAAATAATACCTTCGGTAAGTGGGTTGACTCTGAAGGGCTAACAAAGACTTCCTATGTCTATTCAAGAGCATGACTGATGGAGGAAATAACATCATTCCACACTTAGTTCTATCCGAACTCTGTATATACAGGAAACCGATGATTTTTGTAAAAAAACGCAATATTTGTCAATAAAATTATATATTTGACAATAAGTCTTAAGTATCAAGCCTTTGGCTGTTATTATCGGCAGAATGTGAGTTGTTAACTGTTAGGTAATCCCCAATTGCATTATATTATTCTCCTTGTTCGGGAAGTAGCAACTGGAGAAATATTTAGCATGACTATTCCTCTCTTAAATTATCCGTCTTCCAGTCAAAATCAGCGCGTCATCGGATACGAGGTTCCTGGGGACGAGCAACCCATGATCTATAGCTGTGAGAATCTCCTATCCCCATCGGAAATGGATAATTTAATCATGGCTGCTTATCGCCAAATTTTTAATGAGCAACAAATGACTCTTAGTAGTCGCCAAGTATATTTAGAATCCCAGCTACGCTCTGGTCAAATTACAGTTAGGGATTTTATTCGGGGACTCGCAACCTCTGATGTTTTTCGCACTCGGAATTATGATAGCAATAACAACTATCGCTTTGTACAAATGTGTGTACAAAGAATTTTGGGACGGGAAGTATACAATGAACGAGAAAAATTCTCCTGGTCGATTGTACTTGCTACTAAAGGATTAAAAGGGTTTATTGACGATTTACTCAACAGCGAAGAATATATCAACAACTTTGGTTACGATACAGTCCCCTTTCAACAGCGACGGGTGTTACCCCAAAGAACTCAAGGTGATTTACCTTTTGCTCGCATGGCTCGGTATGATGAATACTACCGTGATAAATTACCTAAGACATCTATTTATGGCCAGTTTGCAGCATTTGATTGGTCTAGATTTGTACGTGAGGCTGATTGGAAAAATGTGGCTGGCGTAATTATGCTATTTGCTGTGATTACCATATTCACCTTGCTGATTGGCTATGGCTTGAATCCCATAGGCTAAATCGACCTAATTGCGAAACTTAACTTATACCCTCGGTTAAGTTTCGTAAAGTTTTATCAGAATCCTACTTTATGGTGGAACTACTCCCTTAATATATGTTTTAAAGTTGTTAATTTTAATTACAATACTTTGGAGGCTCTTGCGTGTCCATACCCTTGTTATCATATGCTCCTTCAACCCAAAACCCAAGAGTGGCGGGTTTGGAGGTAGCAGGCGAAGAACAGCCAAGGATTTTTTCCACAGAGAATCTGCTCTCCACAGCAGATATGAATAATCTGATTGAGGCAGGATATCGTCAAATATTCTTCCATGCTTTTGCGAGCGATCGCGAACCATTTTTAGAATCCCAACTCCGTTACGGACAAATCACAGTACGTGACTTTATCCGGGGTTTATTACTTTCAGATACATATAAGAGAAGTTTCTACAATCTCAATAACAACTATCGTTTTGTAGAGCAGTGCGTACAACGCATATTGGGAAGAGATATTTACAGCGAACGAGAAAAGCTCGCTTGGGGAGTAATAGTTGCAACTAAAGGTATTGAGGGGTTTGTAGACGAACTTCTGGATAGTGAAGAGTATCTAGATAATTTCGGCTACGATACTGTACCATATCAGCGCCGCAGAGTACTTCCTGGCCGTGCCGAAGGGGAGTTGCCTTTCAATATTAAATCTCCACGTTACAATGAATACCATCGTGCTCAACTAGGCTTCCCACAAGTAATTTGGCAGACTAGTGTCCGTAAATACACCCCACAAGAGAAGAAAGCGAAAGCTGGCGATCCAGCCAACTACTTGGCTATGGCACAAGGTTTGAGCAATGCTGGAGGTAATCCTCCACCAAAGGTATCTGCCTTTAATGTCGATATTAATAAGGTACCTTATCGTAAGACAGGAGAAGAAGCTAAAGAGCTAGTAACTGCTGAGTAACTGCTGATAAATAACTATTTCTTTAACTCCTGGCTAATATTTCAGGAATGAGTCATTAGTCGTTAGTCATTAGAATAAGGCTTTGTATACAAGGTTTTTTATTAATGACTAGGGGCTAATGACTTTGGTTTTTGCTTGTTTTTTTGTAAAATAGAACTACGCAATTAGGGCGTGGACATTGTTGAAGCACCAAACCTATAAACAGTAAACTTATTACTTATTACTTTCCCGTAGCCATACGCTTGTGGAATAGTTCTATGAGTTTAGTAAACTCTCTTGGTGTAGGTGCGCTCGCTTCAATATATTCTCCCGACACAGGATGTTTTAATTCCAACTTCCAAGCGTGTAATGCTTGTCCGCATAAATTTACCCCTACAGAACGTCCAGAACCGTAGACTTGATCACCAACAATGGGATGACCTATATGTGTACTATGGACGCGAATTTGGTGAGTACGTCCAGTTTCTAATTGAAAATGTATTAAGGTATAGTTTCCTAAACGCTCTTTCACCTGCCAATGAGTAATAGCTATTCTACCCCCTTTTTCCACTGGTACAATAGCCATTTTTTTGCGATCTACTGGGTGGCGACCAATGGGTAAGTTAATAGTACCTCTTTCTGTGTGAGGAGCGCCATAAACCACACCCAAATATTCCCTGCGTGCAGTTTTAGACTTCAGCTGTATCTGTAAATGTCGATGGGCTAATTCTGTTTTGGCAATGGCGATCGCTCCTGTGGTATCTTTATCCAGACGATGGACAATTCCTGGACGTTGTACCCCACCAATCCCCGGTAAGTGGGGACAATGAGCCAATACAGCATTGACTAAGGTTCCATCTGGATGACCTGGTGCAGGATGAACCACCAACCCCGCAGGTTTGTTGATAATTATCAGTTGTTCATCTTCATACAGAATATCTAGGGGAATATCCTGTGGTCGCAATTCCATTGCTTCCGGTGCAGGAATTTCTAAAGTAATGCGATCGCCATGTTTGACACTAGCCTTTTTTAAAGTACAAACTTTACCATTCAGTTGTACTCTACTCTGCTCTATCAGTTGTTGGATACGAGAGCGAGATAAGTCTGTGAGTTCTTGAGAAAGATAGCGATCTAAGCGTTTCTCTGTGGTTGAGACTTCTAAATGAATTTTTTTCACTAGTTTGTCTGCTTAAAAGTCGAGAACTGTTGAAATATCTGAAAACCACAAACTATAATGTTAATATTGAATCATAAAAAGTATAGAAAATTATGGCAAGTCGTTATACTTAATTGTAGCCAAATTAAAGATATGTCAATTTGTATAAAAATGCCTTCGTCTTTAATTGTAAAAATCAATACAACTAAATCTCTATAATCTAGTAAATATACTTTAGTATAACAATCAATAAAATTTTTAATATTATTAAGTCTTATTGGATATATTCTTCAATAATTAACAATTAAAAATTGAATTTATGAGGCATTTTTTAATTATATTAGGATTAATTCTAATGTTGTTGAATCAACATAGATAAAAAATAATTCATAAACAAGTAAGTCCTTAGATGATATCTTTGTCTAATATTGAAAGTTCCGAGAATTCAATTTGCCCATAAACTTCATCTGAATTTTATCATTTAATCAAAATTTTATTCTTTTTTTTACATAGAACTTTGTATTAATTGTATATTTTACAGTAACCTAGAATATAGATAAAGTGTTGATATCATAATTAAAAATTGATAATAGAGTATTTATTTTGAAAATTCAATCCTTAAATAAGACTGTTTGAATAATTTACTACAATTCACCCTCAACTGTAAATGTTGATTCCGATATAGGAAATATCGAGATAAAAATGCAGACTATTAATAAATATACATTTAATAACAGAATACAATCACTGGAAATCCTGAAGGAAATTATTAAGCAGTCGCATAGTGGTTGTTTAGAAATTTTCAGTGGCGCTATGTCTTGGTCAATTTTCTTAGAAGAGGGAAAATTGATTTATGCAGCTTATTCAGATAATATGTTTGAACTGATTTATCAAAAACTGGAATATCTGAATCAACAAATATCATCAATTTATGGAGATATTTATAAACGTTTATTGACTAAATTTGAAACTGCTATTGAAAGTCAAATAGTTCCCAACTTAGACTATTTAGCAATTTGTTGGTTAGTAAATGAAAAATTTATCAGTCATTTTCAAGCTGGGATTCTTATTGAAAACCTGGCTATAGAAATAATAAATTCGCTACTACAAATAGAGGAAGGAAATTATAAATTTACTGCAAATACTTCTCTAAATGACATGCCTAAATTTTGTCATATAGATGTTAATGAATTGCTGAGTAAACGTAACAATAATTATCTGGATTCTGAGAATTGCCAAGTTGTAGAAAATAAAGTAGATAAAAATTCAAAAACTAATCATATAGAATCCAGATTCACAAAAGCTGTTGAAAAAGAATCTTTGCAAACAAGTGGTAAAAACTTGATGGTTTTGCCTGAAAAGAAAACAAGTAAAAATTCGACAGAGAATGAGAATATTTACCAATCACCGAATGAAAAACTATTGTACAAAATAGTTTGTATTGATGATAGTCCAACAGTATTAAATTCTATTAAAATCTTTTTAGATGAAGAGTTCTTTTCTGTAATTGCTATCAAAGATCCATTAAAAGCACTGATGCAGATTATTCGTGAAAAACCAGATTTAATTTTATTGGACATTACCATGCCTAATTTAGATGGCTATGAATTATGTTCATTGCTACGCAGGCATTCTCATTTAAAAAAGATTCCTATAATTATGGTAACTGGGCGTAGTGGCTTCATTGATCGAGCTAAAGCAAAAATGGTCAGAGCTTCTGGATATTTGACTAAGCCTTTTACACAAAGTGAATTATTAAAACTAGTTTTTCAGCATCTTACCTAACTTTATTATTGTAGAGAAAATTGGTTAGCCATTAATTAAAGTAAAAAATGAGTATTACAACGTTATTGACAAAAATTTTAATAGTGGAAGACTCTCCCAGTGAGCTAGAACTAATGGATCACTATCTCCAAAACACTGGTTATGAAATAATTAAAGCTACTAGTGCTAAAGAAGCTTTAAAAATTGCCATAGAAGAGCCGCCAGATTTTATCATTACTGATGTAGTTATGCCTGGAATGAGTGGTTTTGAGTTATGTCGATCTTTAAAAAGAAATCCTGCGACTGAAAACATTTCCATTATTATTAGCAGTTCAAAAAATCAAGCGATTGATAAATTATGGGGTATAAAGCAAGGTGCTAGTGTTTATTTAACTAAACCCTATACTCGTGAACAGTTACTGAATGTAATTAAAGGACTTGCCAATAACTGCCAATATAGTAGTTCTAAACTATAATCTTTAACCAGCTCCCTAATTTGATTATTTTTTCACATCTTACCTCCCATTTTATCAATATAATTTGAACCAAAATTCAGACACTGTATGGAAGATTCATCCTAATTTATATTCTCATAATGCAACGCCATATTTTTCAACACTAATTTCTCAAACAAATATTAAAAAAATTTCCAAATTAATTTTACTAAGCCTATTTCAGTAGGCTTTTTTATATCAATGAGATATTTTTATCCTTGTGTAATAGTATAAATTGAATAGGGAAGAGATTAAAACATTCCTATATGAATAGGATTTAAATTTTACTTTAAGATTAGATATAGATTCATTATATAACTGTATCTCAACCCACAGAAATCTCAGAATTTGACTGATAAAGTATATCTTTGATAACTTACTAATGCAAATATTATCAAATTTTATGGTTACTTAAATTGCTCCAAAAAGTATATCAAAAACCATAAATGATAACTATGTTTCCTTAAGCCTTTTTTTCAATGAGAATTAATCAAAACTCTTTTTCAGTAATAAATCATTAATGATTAATTATAATTTATTATTTATTGACATATATTAGTAAATTAAATGTATTTCGTTAACTGAAATATGTTTATCTTTGAGTCAAGTTAGAATTGTTTTTAATAATCAGGTATTCAGACCATATCAAATGAAGCTACCAGAATTCAATTACTTCTTTATACCGAGGATGATTCATGATTAATAGGATAAATTTAGAAACACACACTTCACCTCGCAAAAGAATTTTTAGCCATAAACAAAGAAATCACGCTACAGAAATTGAAACAGTAATACAGCCTAGTGTATATCCTCATAATTTTTCAGTACATACAATTATTTCTTGGATAAAGAATACAGAATTAAGAACTAAAGCAATTATTTTTGCAGTTGCTATTGGTGTATTACCAATATTGGGTGTTGGAGTAGCGACTTATTCTCTGGTTAATAAATCAGTTACAAGGCAAATTACAAATAATAAACAAGCAAACGCTTTATGGATATTAGATAATATTGAGAATTATCTCAAAAATAGAGAACAAGAAATTAAATTGCTGACTAATTATAATTGGATTTCTAGTACTCAAATAAAAGGGGAAAATAGTCTTGCCAATAAAAAATTAAAGCTTAATAATTGGCATAGTATTCATAGTGCGTATGATAGTATTAATATCGTAGATATTAGAGGTAATATAGTTATACAGACACATCATACAAATACATTTAACAATCAAGCAAGGGAATCATTCTTTCAGGAAATATTAAATACGAAGAAACCTATAATTAGAAATTTATGGGTGGATAAAAATATTCATAAATCAAAAATTTATTTAGCATTGCCGGCAATAGATCCTAATACTAAAAAGATAAAATATATTGTTGAAACAATAATTCCTCTAAAAAATATAGAGCAAATAATACAACATCCTCAAATACTACAAGACCAATATTATTTATTAGACACCACAGGCAAAATTTTCTTATCTAATCATCATAGTGGCTGGGGTAAGAATATAGAAGAAATTTTTTCTAATTGGCAAAAACAAGAAAATAATCATATTTTTACCCGGATTTTAAACAATAAACATAATCATAGGGAAGAATTAGCCACTTTTATACCTTGGACTAATATTAAAGGATTACCAGATCCACAATGGAAATTGATTTTGAGTACAGATAAAGCAATAGCTTTTACTACTCAAGAACAACTATTACTAATCTTAGTAATGGGAACTATAGTTACAGCTATGCTTGTAGGAGTAGCGGTCATAATTATAGTCAATCGTCTGACTTCACCTATTGTTACTGCTACTATGGCAGTGAAAAAGTTATCTAAAGGTAATTTTACAACTCGAATAAATGTAAAAGGAGATGATGAAATAGCGGCTTTAGGTGCCAGTATTAATCGCATGGCAGATCAATTACAAGATTTGCAAAATAATCAATTAGCTGAAGCTGAAAGGTTAGAACTATTTACTAATATTTTGATTGCCATTCGCCAGTCTTTACATAGTGATGATCTATTAAATCAGGCAGTCTCAAAATCACGGGTAGCTCTTGAAGCCCATAGAGTAGTTATTTATCACTTCAACTCTCATAATAGCTTACAAGTTTTAGCTGAATCTGTAGCTCCAGGAGTCACAATTAAATCTGGCAAAAGTATCGAAAATATTGGTATTATTCAAGAGTTAGTAGAACTTTGTCAACAACATGGTTTGATTGCAGTTAATAATGTTTTAGAAAAAGAATTAGCTCCTAAATATTTGCAGTTGATGCAAAAATTAAAAATTAAAGCGACTTTAGTCACACCCATTTTGAAGGATAACCAAATATTTGGGTTTTTAATCGCTGATTATTGTTGGGCTCCTCATATTTGGCAGTATTTTGAAATTAATTTCTTGAGTCAGCTAGCTGTTCAGGTAGGATTGAGTCTAGAACGAGTGAGTTTATTGGAACATACCCAGGCTTTGAAAGAACTTGCGACTCATATGTCAGGCTCTTTAAACTCCCAAGATATTTATAATTTAGCAGTTGAAGATATACAAAAAGCTTTGCAGGTAGAACGAGTATTGATATGTAAATTAGACGAGGATTTGCAAGCTCATATACTCCATAGCAGTCCCTTCGCTAACCCAGATCCAGAAAATCCTAGTTTAGCAGCTAATTTAGATATTTGCCTACCAGATCAATGGGTAAAAAATTATTTAGAAAATTGGCATCAACAGGATGTTGAAGTTCAAGAGATTGATGGGTTGCAATTAGCTTCATCAACTATTGATGCTAATTTAGTTGTACCAATTTTACTCAATGATCAATTATTTGGTTTATTAATTGCCCATGATATTTCTAGAATTAGAGTTTGGCAACAATCGGAAATTGATTTGTTAGAACAATTAGCCAGACATATTGGATTAGCTCTAGAGAGAGCTAATGTTTTAGAGAATAGTTTACAAACCCTTTCCCAGTCAGAAAAAAGTTTAGAGCAACAAACAAATACTAATAGGGAATTGCAACTCCACCTCCAACAACTGCATTCAGCGATTGCAGAAATTGCCAATGGAGATTTAACAGTACGGGCTGAAGTTAGTGATGGGGAAATTGGGGCTGTTGCTAAATTTGTAAATGCGATCGCAGATCGTTTGCAAGAAATTGTCATCCAAATTAAAGTTGCCGATCGCCAGGTGAATACAGCGATCGCAGAAAACTCTGGAGCCATTTCCCAATTAGCAATTGCTGCATTAAAACAGTCAGAAGAAATCACCCGTACTTTGGATGCGGTGGAAAGTATGAGACTGTCCATGAAAGATGTAGCTACCAATGCTCAACAAGCAATAACTATCACCCATGTAGCGGCTTGCAGTACTGAAGATGATCGAGCAGCCATCAAGTTAACAATTGATCGTTTCTTGAGTTTAGGAAAAACCATTATCGCAGCAGTCGATCAAATTCAAGATATAGGGGAATCAGCACGGGAAATTTCCCACATGGTGTCATCCCTGAATAAAATTGCCGCAGAAACTAACTTAGTTGCCATTAATGCAGGTCTTGAAGCTACTCGTATGGGTGCTAAAGATCAAGAATTTACCTTGTTAGCCGAAGAAATCGCCACACTCACTGCGAAAGTTGCTAGTACAACCACTGAAATCCATCACATTGCTAGTAATTTGCAACAGCAAACAACAGAAACAGGTAAAATTCTGGAGCTAGAATCTATACAAATTACAGAAGGTTCTCATTTATTGTCAAATAATTGGCTTTCTTTCAATCGTATTGCTGATGCATATTGTCAAATAGATCGATTGATGCAATCCATTGATGTGGCTACCACATCTCAAGTGGAAACCTCAAAAGAAGTGACCAACGCAATGAAAAAAATTGCCAAAGTATCTAAAATGACGGGAAATTCCTCTCGTCAATTTTCTACCTCTCTGCAAAAAACTGTAGAAATTTCCCAGCAGATGCAAGCAAAGATCAATAAGTTACAGGCATCTTAGTGATTTTAGGAAAAAATCACACCTGGCAAACTTTCTGTGAATCTACCGAATCAGTGATTAGCAGCTAGAATAATGAAACTAGAAAGATGTACCATTAAATGCGATCGCTGCATTATTGTAGATTGCCGTAAAGATGCTGAAATATCACAGAAGTATTCGGACTAATTATAGGCAATTTTTCCAAGTTGCTATTATTGCCTTGGCTCTAATCTGCGGATTATTAATCACCTCAGCCCAAGGACAATCTCAACAATCTGCTGCTGTTGTAGTAGATGGAAGACAAATTTTTCGGGTCAGTCAAACAGAAGAATTTGCGGCTCAACGCAGGGCTAAAGACGTAAATTATCAACTCAAAGCAGTTATCAAATCTGGAGAAGTTCCCCAGGTAGAAATTCTAGAAAAAAATAATTCTCCTACCATTTGGATTAACGGCAACTATTTATTAACCGTTACCGAAAAAGATACCTTCTCCAATAAGACTCCAAAAGCATTAGCTGTAACTTGGGTTAATAAGATTCGTACAGTGGTCAAAAAAGCCCAACAAGAGAGAGATGTCAATTTTGTTCGCAATACATCTTTACTCAGTGTTGCCATTATTTTTATGGCGTTCTTTCTCCATCGGAGTCTGGGGATATTATGGCAAATCATACAAGAATATTGTTCCCGAATACTACACTCTGAAGCTCCATCCAGAGATCACAATATAAAAACCTTAAATTTTTTATTGAAAGCTACCTTAGTATTAGTACGGTTATCTCTTTGGGTAGGGAGTATACTTTATATCACAGACCTCTTCCCTGTGACGAGATACTGGAGCTACAGGATTCGTACCACTATTATCACCAGTCTGACTTCTCCGATTCTGACAAATACCTACTCCCTTATAGATATCTTAATTCTGGTTGGTTTGCTTTTGGGATTGATTATCATCTCAGGTTCAGCTACGAATTTACTACGTTCTCGCGTATTGCGGGCATTAGGAATCAGCTTAGGAATACAAGAAGTAATTGCTGTTATTTGTAAGTATGCACTGATTGCTGTTGGTAGTGTAATTCTTTTACAAGTTTGGGGAGTAGACTTGAGTTCCCTGGCAATTCTCGCTAGCGCCTTAGGTGTAGGGATTGGCTTCGGCTTTCAAGATATTGCCAAAAACTTTGGTAGCGGCATTGTTTTGTTGTTTGAACGTCCCATTCAAGTAGGAGATTTTGTCGAAGTTGGGCAATATATGGGAACGGTAGAACACATCGGCGCTCGTAGTGTATTTATTCGTACATTGGATCGGGTATCAATTATTGTACCCAATTCCCGGTTTCTGGAAACAGAAGTAATTAACTGGAGTCACCAAAACCCGATTTCCCGAATTCATATCCCCGTAGGAGTTGCCTACGGTTCTGATATTGAAAAGGTAAAAATTGCCCTTTTAGATGCTGCTGATGCCCATAGTGATGTCTTGAAATTTCCCCTACCTCAGGTATTGTTTCAAGAATTTGGTGATAGTGCCCTTAATTTTGAACTTCTGGTGTGGATTAATAAACCTAATGACCAACCCACCATCAAGAGTGACATCAATTTTCTCATCGCCGCTTCCCTGGAACAACATCACATTGAAATCCCATTTCCCCAACAAGATTTACATGTCCGCTCTGGGGATTTACCTATTAAGCTCTCCCACACATTAGAACAAGCTTTATTGCATTTATCGCAAAAATTGAACGGGACATTCATCAATAAAGATAATAGGAACGATAATTAATAACTCAAAATAACTAATGTAATAATTATAGAAATTACGCATTGATATAAAAAACAAATATGCAGTCTGATTCTTGATTTTCCCTACTTTTTAGGCAATTGCTATTCATCAAAGGATGATTGACAAATGTCTGAAACAATGTGTTTTTGTTAATGTACAAATTTATCATTTTGTACAGTTTGTAAGTTCTAAATTAGTATTCGCCCTTCCAAAAAAAATTATTTAGTGAAACTAAAAATATGTACTATTGAATACGATCACTACATTAGTAGATTGTCATCAGGTATGTTGAAATATCAGGGAAGTCTTCAGGCTAAGTATAGCCAATTTTTCCAGGTTGCTATTGTTGTTTTGGTACTCATCTGCGGATTATTAATAACCCCAGCACAAGGGCAATCTCAACCATCTTTTCCCGTTGTCTTGGATGGAAGACAAATTTTTCAGGTAAGTAGCACAAAAGCATCTACAGCTAAAGATAGAGCTGAATCCATAAGCTCTCAACTCAAAGCAGTTGTCAAATCCGAAAAATCCCCACAGATAGAAATTAAACAAGTCAATAGTTCTCCCACTATTTGGATTAACGATCGCTATATATTAAGTATTACTCCAAAAGACAACCCTGGTAATATTGATCCAGAAAAATTAGCTGTAACTTGGGCTAATGATATTCGTACACTGGTTCAAAAATCACAACAAGAAAGGGATATCAAGTTTACTCGCAATATCTCTTTACTCACTGTTGCCATTCTGATTATCGCATTATTTGTCAATCGAAGTTTGGGAATATTGTGTAAAATTACACAACGTAAATTTTCCCAAATTCTGGAATCATATGCATCATTAGGCGACTACATCACAACCTTAAATTTTCTTTTACGAACCACCCTCATATTAGCAAGGATAGGGCTTTGGGTCGCTGTTGTACTCTACATTACTAATTTATTCCCAGTTACTAGGTATTGGAGTTACAAAATCAGTAGCAGCATTATTACCAGTCTGACTTCTCCTATTCTGAAAAACAACTCTCTCGTAGATATTTTCATTCTGATTGGTTTATTTTTGGGGTTGATTATTCTCTCAGGTACAGCCACAAATTTACTACGTTCTCGAGTTTTGCAGGCATTGACAATTAGTTTAGGAGTGCAAGAAGCGATTGCTGTTATTTGTAAATATGCACTGATTGGTATTGGTAGTGTAGTTCTTTTGCAAGTTTGGGGAGTAGACTTGAGTTCTCTGGCAATTCTCGCTAGCGCCTTGGGTGTAGGGATTGGTTTCGGCTTTCAAGATATTGCTAAAAACTTTGGTAGTGGAATCGTTTTGTTGTTTGAACGTCCCATTCAAGTAGGAGATTTTGTCGAAGTTGGGCAATATATGGGAACGGTAGAACACATCGGCGCTCGTAGTGTAGTTATCCGTACATTGGAGCGAGTATCTATTATTGTACCCAATTCCCAATTTCTAGAAAAAGAAGTAATTAACTGGAGTCATCAAAATCCAGTTTCGGGGATACCAATCACCGTGGGCGTAGCCTATGGTTCTGATATGGAAGAGGTAAAAATTGCCCTTTTAGATGCTGCTGATGCCCATAGTGATGTATTGAGGTTTCCTCCACCCCAAGTATTTTTTCAAGGATTTGAGAATAACATCCTTAACTTTAAACTTCTAATTTGGATTGATAAACCTAATCAACAATCTGTTATCAAGAGCGACATCTATTTTCTCATCGCTGCTTCCCTCAAACAACATAAAATTGATATTCCACTCAACTCACATAACTTACATGTCAATTCTGGAGATTTACCCATTAAGCTCTCTGAGCAATTAGAACAGGCTTTATTGCATTTATCCCAAGGAATGAATGGAACTTTAGTTAATAAGGATAACTAATACTATTGTGGATTTTGGATTTTAGATTTTGGATTGCGAAAGAGTTACTATACAAGCTTTTTTTCTTTCCATCTTTCGCAATCATTTATCAAATTGGTATTATTCCCCAGCTATGGGTGATTAACGGCGTTGATGATCACGTAGCACACCAAAACTACATTCAAGATCATTATTGGTTCGAGGTAAATCCTCAACTTCATAACAATGAAAAATTCCAGACCAATAACTGCGAGTAATTTTGAGAAAGTGAGTAAATATTTATCATTCAATAATCTTTGAAATCGATACTGTGTTATATTGCCGGTAAAAAAAATACTTTAATTTAGAGAAACAGCCGTGACTGTACAGCTATCCACACCTGACTTCCAGCGAATCACCCGCATCTTACAAAATTTACCCGATTTTGCCAACGTGCGCGATCGCCGTCGTCTTCTTGTTGGTGTGTTTGAAGGTACAACACAAGCAAACACTATCCTGGGGCGGTTAGATTTGGATGGTACACCCATGAGTGTTTCTGTGGAAGTGGTGAGATTTTTATGCCAATTTGGACGAGTGGCTTACGATAAAGAAGCTCTTGCTGTCTTTCTCAACCATATTCAGCCTTTTACTGGGGATGAGGATAGGGATTTTATCCTAGAACTATTTCAAAATTATCCCCTTGATGTTCCAGCCAGTCCTAGTCGTGGGATTAACAACTGGAAGGGAATGGATAGTACAGTTGATATCAAAGAAAAGATTATTGGCGAAAATACATTACGGGATATCTACATTTTAAATCTGGCTCTGGAAGCTTCAAAAGCCGTAGTTCGTATTCGTAATCCCAAAGGTCTGGGTACGGGGTTTATGGTTGCACCAGATTTATTAATGACGAACAATCACGTCATCGAAAGCCAGGAAATAGCACAGAAAAGTGATTTTAGCTTCAACTATCAACTAGATACCAACGGTCAAGAATGCTCAACACAGACTGTTAGGGCTTTAGTAGATGGTACTTTTTACACTAACGAAGAGCTGGATTTTACAGTAGTAACCCTGGAAAAAGTCCCTGACTTTGGCAAACCTTTAATCTTCAAAAGTAAGTTGATGCGGCGAGATGACCGTGTAGCAATTATTCAACACCCAGGTGGTCATTTAAAGAAAATCTCGATCCAGAATAACTTCGTTGCTTACGCCGGTAACAAAGTATTGCAATATACTACTAGTACAGAACCAGGTTCATCGGGTTCGCCTGTTTTCGATGATGATTTTCAGGTGGTTGGGATTCACCATAGCGGTGGAATACTTGCGGAACCAAATACACAACGCAGGTATTTACGTAATGCAGGAACAAGTGCGATCGCTCTCTTAAATGACCTAAAAAACAATGCACCGGAAATTTATGCTCGTTTGGTAAAGTAGTTAACTGATGGCGATAAGTAGCGACTTAATGCAAAAAATACTAACCTTGCTTAGACCCCTGATGGAGAATGAAAGTCAGCGTAGGGGGTATTTAATCAGGGCTTTTGGGACAGATACCGCAGTGCTACATCGCTTAGTTTTGCATATACCCACGAATGATTTTATTCCTAGCTTGGTAAACGAGTTGGTTAATTTCGGAGAAATAGACCTTGGGAAACCTGCACTTTGTGCTTTGCTAACAGAAATCCGTAAAGATGTAGGCGTAGATATTCAGATACATATTGATAAAATTATTACAGAGTTTACAGGCGTTAAAACACCACCACATTTACTTTTTGACTTCTTGTTGCAAATGGATTTTAAGCAGCAAGCGCGGTTAGTAAAAAAAGTCATGAACTTACACAGAACTGCTGCTTTTTTGGTTCATGGCGAACCTTACGGCGGACAGCAACTTTTGGTAAATCGCTTGTTTCGGTTGAAGCCAGAGTGGAAAAATATATCGCCAATTAAAATCGACGTGAGTCATAACGGTGCGGGTAGAAGTATTCCTCATCTGTGGCGACAATTAGCATCTTGGTTTCGTTTACCGAAGGATATAGAACCAAAAGAGATTATTGACAAAATATGCGATCGCTTGTCCACTCAAGATGTAATTTTTATCTTTTATACTGTCGATTATATGCCGCCAAAGGTTCTGAACAAATGGTTACAAGAGTTTTGGGAACCACTGGTGGCGCAAGTTGAGGGAAATTGCCCTCACCGCGAACGAAATACAT
>NZ_FYBH01000471.1 GCF_900185595.1 Calothrix rhizosoleniae SC01 | reverse complement strand
AACCTACTTAATGGGCTAATTATGGTTTATTACCATGCTCAAGGAGAAACTCCTAGTTGGGAAATTCCGGAGCTACCCGAATACTCTGCTAAAGAGTGGATGCCGTTACGCCCTGCTTATTATCAAAAGCTACATACTCACGTTCAAGAGTTAGGGGAGCAATTTCCAGACATTGCTCATATAAAATTTCTCCATTCAGATGAATTTGTTAAAAGTAATGCTCCTACTATAGACGGTATTGTTTGGAGTAAATTCTTCTGGACTAAGCAGAGTTTTACAACCAGAGGAGTTGGGTTAAAAAATGGTACTCAAGCAGTATCAAACAGTCAGATAGAAACGCAGTATGAAATTACTTTCTATGGTTTGGGCTATAACCAACAAAAGTATTGCACAAAGGCAATGTTTGAGTTTAATTTTCTTGTTTTGGCTTTATTAACACCAATTGATAAAGAATATATTGATGTTCGTTTGGTTATCAGTGCCAAGAAACTTTTCAATAGTTTTATTACTGCTGCTTTAACAAGTTTGATTCTCAAAGTGTTTAAGAAGGAATTTGAGAAAGATATCCCCATCCTTTCAGAAAAGCTTCACCATCTTCATCCTATCCTTTGTGAGGGAGATGGAGAAATCATGCAGTATAGACGCTGGGCTAGTCAGTTTTATTCAGAAGAGCCTGCTACAGCAAAAGCTTGAATTTACCAGTAGCAATATTATGTCCTACTCATTACCTCTAGCAAAACAAGTTATTTTAATTACCGGGGCTGCTGGCGGGATTGGTAGTGCAACTGCTCTACACTTAGCCAAACAATATCCCGGTATCTGCTTAATTCTTACAGATTTTCGTCAAGAACAACTCGAACAGTGCGCTACTTTGTGCAAGCAGGCAGGTGCCCAAGTCCTCACTATTCCTGCGGATTTAACTAATTCTGTGGAGTTGGCAAATATTCCTAAAGCAGCCGTTAAGCATTTTGGTGCAGTTCATGTCCTGATTAACAATGCTGGTTATAGCCAAAGTTCTCCAGTAGAATCAATGTCCACTGCTACTGTTGAAAAGCATTTCCAGGTTAACATCCTTGCACCAATTAGCTTAATCCAAACTTTGATCCCAGTGATGCGCCGTCAAGGGTTTGGCAGAATTATTAATGTTAGTTCCCTTGCTGGATGTGTGGCTTTCCCTTTTGAAGGAATTTATGGAGCCTCTAAATTTGCTTTAGAAGGACTTAGTGATGCTTTGCGTATGGAACTGTCTCCTTTTAATATTCAAGTTATTGTTATTGAACTGGGTGCTGTACTTACCCAAGCATTTAAGAATAATACCAAAGCTTTAATTAAGTGTATTTTAGAACCTCAAAATACACCTTACAGCAAAGCATTTCAACGACTTTCTCAACTATTTATAGAAGTAGAACAACAAGCTTGGACTCCAGAAAAAGTTGCACAAACGATTCACAAAACTTTAATTACCACTCACCCAAAACCTCGTTATGTTGCAGCATCAGCAGCAGTGAAATTATCTTTTTTTATCATGAATAAAATGTGCCCTACTTCAATTTTAGATAGGTTTAGAAAACGGCTTTATGGCATGAATTTAATTTCCCAAGATTTGCCAAAATACGGACAACTTAATCCGGAAAATTTGAGTTAAATCGATGATTTTTAAATCAACAATTCACAATGAAGAGACTTAGAGGATGTAAGGATGCGTCATAAATAAGACTCGCTACTTTCAAGATACCCTGCCCCCGTGACCCCCAACCTTGGGGGTACTGAGGGGCTTGAAATTATTATTCTCCCCCAGAATTGGGGGTTGGGGGCAAATCATACTTTTAATCAGCAACGCCGATTGTTGAGTAAAAAATTCATATACATAGCCGCACACTTTATAATCACTATCGGGAGATAAAAATAATGAATTCATGCAAGAATGCTCTCAAAGTTCTAGAAAAAACTAGCCGTACCTTTTATATCCCCATTAGTCGTTTACCTTCCGGGCTTCAAGAAGCAACTGCTGCTGCATATTTGTGTATGCGTGCCATTGATGAAATTGAAGATCATCCCAACCTAGATAATTTATCTAAAGCCCAACTCTTAAGAACAATTAGCTTAAAACTGCAATCAATAGACAGAGAAACTGCTGTTGATGACTTTTCAAAAGTATTTAATACCCATCCTCAGCCCTTACCAGAGGTAACAATTCGTATTGGAGAATGGGCAACTTTAGCACCAGAAAGCATTGCTCCCCGTATTTGGGATGCAACCGCAGCAATGGCCGATAGGATGGCTCACTGGGCACTTGCAGGCTGGAAAATTGATACCGAGGCTGATCTAGATTGTTATACATTTAGCGTTGCTGGTGCTGTAGGATTAATGCTGTCAGACTTGTGGGCTTGGTACGATGGCACAGCAACCAACCGTTCCCAAGCGATTGGCTTTGGTAGGGGTTTGCAAGCTGTTAATATTCTCCGCAATACCAGTGATGATTTAGAACGAGGAGTCAATTTCTTTCCTAATGGTTGGACGAAAGAGGATATGCAGATGTACGCTCGTCGTAACCTCTCTCTAGCTGATGCCTATACTAAAGCTCTTTCTCAAGGTCCTGCTTTTAATTTTTGTATCATTCCCTTGACATTGGCTCATGCGACTTTGGATGTTTTGATTCTTGGAAAGCCGAAACTTAGCCGTAGTCAAGTTATGAGCCTAATTGAACAAGTAACTAGTACCGCATTGAACAAGTAACTAGTACCGCTTCGCGTCAGTCAAAAGTCAAAAATTCTGTAATTTAGGCTTTTCAGGAATTTGAAATGGGAACTCTATTTATGCCCCAGTGTACTAAGTGTACTAGTAGAAAGTAAAAACAATACCTAGAAATGTGAATAACCCCATCGATTCAATTACCCCAGTTAGTTTGGCTTATGCATCACTAATATTTGTAGGCTTTGTGACTGTGATGTTTCTCGGTACAATCTTTCTGCCAGGTAAACAATATACAGGCTGTTTGCAACCAGACGGTACTCGGAAATCTTACAAGCTCAATGGTTTGCTGCTATTTATGGCAACAACTTTGGCTGTGGTGGCATCTAAGTAGGTT
>NZ_FYBH01000093.1 GCF_900185595.1 Calothrix rhizosoleniae SC01 | reverse complement strand
GCGAAAAAAGAAACCGCACCCGCAGCAAGTACACCTACCTCTACCCCTGCACCCACACCTCCAGTAAGTTCTCCCAAGGATTTAACAGATAATAGCAATACCTTTGCACCTAAATATCTTATTCCTACCAGTACAAATGGTCGTCGTCGTCCAGGACCTAATATGAGTTCTTTCCTGGAAATGGCGAGTCAGGTAAAAATTAATCCATCAAAAAATACTATTAAACCAAAAACTATTGCGTCATCAAAGGCTCCTACTCCAGTGAAAACTGAGACTCCAGCAAAATCGGTAAAATCAGTAAAATCCGCAAAATCCGCAAAATCCGCAAAATCAGAACAACCAGAAACTGTTGGAGCCAAAACAGTTTCTGGTAAATAGTCTGTAACCCTGCAACTGTAAATTATTAGTTATTAGCTGAAACAGCAATTCATCCCACATTTCTAAGAGTGAGACGTGGGATGAATTGCATGATTACTTAATATTTAACAATTCCACATCAAAAATCAGGGTAGCATTGGGGGGGATCACGCCACCAGCACCACGGGGACCATAACCTAAATCTGAGGGGATAATCAGCTTACGGCGCTCACCTACCTTCATAGTACCGACACCTTCATCCCAACCTTTAATAACTTGCCCAATACCGATTTTAAAGCTGAAAGGCTGACCGCGATCGCGGGAACTATCAAACTTGCTTCCATCTTCCAGGGTTCCGGTGTAGTGAACTACGACTGTTTGTCTCGTTTTGGGCGTTTCACCCTTACCTTCTTGTATAATTTCGTACTTTAATCCAGAAGCAGTGGTAATGGTATCAGACATTTTATTATTTGCAATTAGGGTAGTTGTTTCAGTTTCAATAGTGGAGCTGGTTGTGTCAGTAGTTAGCTGTGATGCAAGAGCAGTATTCTGTGGCGTACCACCGATTTGTGCTACTACTAACACAACTATGCATATGAGCATGAAGCCCAGACTAAGTAAAATCGCTTTCAAAATTATTCCTCTCTACTGAGGTGGTTCGACAACTAGATTATCAGCAGAACACACCTAGTTTAGATCGAAAAACGTGATTTAACGCCAAAGCTTATTTTCTAAATCTCTTACCTGACGTTCTAGTCGGTCAATTCTACCCCGTAATTCATCTACTTCATTTTGACGAGCAACCCCTAAATCCTGCATCATATTCCGCATTTGTCTTTCCATTTGCTCTTCCCAAGTGCCTTGCTCCGATTTTAATTGTTCTACCATATCATCCATAACTACCTTGGCTTGTTCGGGATCGAGTTTGCCATCCTTAACTAATTGTTCGCTAGCTTCCTTGAGTTTTTCGGCGACTAAGGATGTGGTACCAATACCTAACATTACTAACTGTTGCATCCAGTTGTTGTTATCCATACTCCCTTCCTGTAATTTTTTTAAACAACTAACTCCTGCTCTTAAGTGTAGCTAATCAAGCTATGCTAAAGAATTGTTCTAGTTTAGTACTGAATATATTGTGGCAAAACCAGATGGGGAATGAAAATACATGGTTGTTGAGCTACTGAAATTTAAAGTTCTTCCTGGAAAACAGGATTTGTTTATGCAGCAAGATGCAGCAGTCTGGACAAAAGCATTGTCGGCTTATCCTGGGTTTGTGAGCAAGCAGGTATGGTCGAATTCCACGGAATCAACAGAAGTAACCATCGTCATTTATTGGAGAACTAGAGAACAGTGGAAGGCGATTCCCCAAGAAGAAATAGATGAAATTGATCAAAAGTTCGATCAAGCTTTTGCAGACTCTTATGAGATGATTGAGGCATGTGAATATATAGTTATGGGTGAGTAATAATTGCTAACACTACCAATGCAGCAACGCCCAAGGTGACAACTAATAACCAAAAAAATTGGCGCTGCTGAGTTTGGCGCAGGAGAAAAATTTCTGTTTGATACTGTTTTCGCAATTCCTGTAATCCTTGTTTACCCCCCACCTCATCCATAATTGACTGTACCTGCTGTAACATTTGTTCTGTTTGCGATCGCATTTGGATAATTTGCTCAGTAATTCCTCCAATTTCTGATTGAGCTATGTCAATTTGCGCTGCTTTTTCCCCTACAGTTTGTTGAACTGCAACAACAGTGTTTTCTATTTTCTGGGCTTTTTGGAGAATATGACGAGCAGAATTGATTCCGGTGGTGATGGTATTCTCCAGTTCTTCTAGTTGTCTAGCAATTTCCTCGTCTGTATGTTGTAGCACGCCTTAATCTCCCTATTTTACGTATATATGAAATTTGCTAAACGATGATTAAAGGCTTCGCAAAGCAAAGAAACTAGGGGTTTTGACTGATGGGATGGATTGATAATTTCTTGCCAAAAAGGCAAATTATATTTATAGTTTCCATCCACCAAATATGCCCTGACCCTTGCTGCTTCATAAGGAAGTCTTTTTCGTTCCAAATCGTTAGCAATACACTTAAGTAGACGTTCATATTCTGGCACATCGGTATTCTTTAAAGGAGATGCGGCTGCTACTGCTTGCCAAGAACAATGCATTGCCCTAAGAATTAGACAACGGAGGGAAATACTTTCAGTTTGCTGTAATTCAATCTGTAACAGCTCTAGGGGATGTTGGGAAAGTAGAGAGATTGCTTGTTGCTCCCATTGATAAAGTTCGCTGCTCCTCACCCCAGCTAATTGTAGTGCCAGGTAAGTATCCCAGTATAAACAGCCACTCTCACACCGTTTGAGTAATCGCTGTTGTACATCATCAGTAATTTGGTTGAGATCCATATCACTCGCAACTTCTGTCATCCACTGGATAGCTGTTTGACTATCTACGCGATCGCAATTGTGAAAATAATCACTACCAAACTGATTCAGCCGATCAATTTCTGCTGTAGTCGCTACTACCAACAACCGACTACGAGCACGAGTGAGCAAAGTATACCATTGAAAGCTTTCTGCTAATGAGGGGGTACCAGTCCCTTCAAAAAGACAAAAAGCCACACAAGCTTCAAATTCTCTCCCTTTGGCTTGCTCTGGATTTAAAATCAACAAATTGTCTGAGGAGTTGAGGGGTTTAGTGGAAAAAACCTTGACAGCATTGGCTAAATCATGGAGTAAATGACGGCGATTTTCTTCCTTGTTGGTTTCTCCGGCTAATTTTTGCAAAAATTCCAACCCTTGTTGTTTTGTGTCAAATAACACTAATCGTACTGGTTCCCCAACTTCAAAAGCATCTTCTGGTTTTGCTGGTTCTGGTAATTTTTTTGCTCCTACACTAGAGCTAATTTTTTGCCCAATCTCACAAAATTGATTAGCAAATTCTAAAATTTGTCGGGAGTTTCTATAATTACGTCTCAGTTCAACAGAATTTCTAATTTTTAATTGGTTCCATGTAAAATCTGTAGGGTTAATCCGTTGATTTAAATCTCCTAATAACCATAAATATGTTTGATGCCCTTGTTCTATCCAAGATTTACAAACTGCAATGATTGCCTGTAATTCACTTAATAATAAATCTTGTGCTTCATCCACAATAAGAATAGAGCATTCAGTATTTGTAATTGGTTGATGTATTTTTGATTGTAATAATTTGGCTGCATCTAAACGACTGATGCGACAACATAAAGCATTATA
The DNA here is from genome assembly GCF_900185595.1 of Calothrix rhizosoleniae SC01. Taxonomy (GTDB): domain Bacteria; phylum Cyanobacteriota; class Cyanobacteriia; order Cyanobacteriales; family Nostocaceae; genus Calothrix_A; species Calothrix_A rhizosoleniae. Next base: position 3,711 of record NZ_FYBH01000093.1, on the reverse strand, counting down.
CCAATGTTTTTTATTAATATTTAATAGATTATTTATCCGTTGGGCATTAGCTTTAAACATGACATTTTTACCTTGCTTATGATTTTGCTCTTGCAAGACAAAAGCTTGATAAAGTAAAACATCAGTATGATTAATATCTGTTTTTTTAGTATATTTAATTGCCTTGCGTAAGGCTTCTAATTCTTCCTGTGGGGAAGCCAGTTTATCGTTAAATTCTGGGTTTATTTTACCTAACCATTGAGGGAAAGTCCCTAGCCAAAAATTATCATGATTGAGGGATTGTTTAACTTCTGTATATTCCGCAATATCTCTACGTAATGCTTCGGGTACAATCAGCATTGTATTCCACCCATAAGCATGGTGGATCTCACTAGCAAATAAACTTGCACATACAGTTTTTCCGGTTCCTGGAGCACTTTGAAAAACGATACAAGCACTATCTTCAAATTTATCAGCAGTAATGTGGGGATATGTAAGTAATTTTGTTAGTGGTTCGTCTAGTATGGTTCTTTGGTAATCTGTTAATTGAGGAGAATTGCGGTAACTACCATACACAAATTTATACCAATCACTATCCTTCTCATGATTCCATTGATAAGTGGGATTTTCTGCTAGTGCTGTACCTTGAGGAGTAAGTAATTCTTGGAGAATATTAGGAGGGACAGTATTGTAGTTATCCCATTTATCAAAGGCATCATCATAAATACCTCCTCTGATTCCAGCTTTAATAACTAGAATATTGTTAGCGTCTTTTTGCCAAATGACACGCCATTTACCCAATCTAGTACGCAGCATGTTTTTATACCCTTTCAGAGGTTTCGTATGTCTTTCGTCCCCTTTGCTCAAGCGATGGAAAATCTCATAAATTTTCTCCAAAGCCGAGGGTGAAAGTTTTTGAATTTCGCGGAAAGCTGCGCGAATAATTTTGATACTTCTGGGTGACATGACACTAATTGTTCCTCCAAGTACTTTTTTAATTGATAAATGTATGATTCCCTCCCCAGGAACAAAAATTGAGGATAAAAAAAACTGGCTTAAAAGTAGCTTGATTGTGATGAAATTACGTGAAGCTGGCAATAGCTGCATGTAGTGATTACCAGAATCAGCCATCACTTCTCAAGAATTATTCTACTTGGATAAATAGCAAGACAAACTTTACCGTACTGAGATAGAGGTATTTTTAAGCACAAATGACTAACAGAGTTTTTTTTTGACAATTCAGATAAACTTGTTATTAAAATAATAATTTTGGGAACTATGTAACAAAGTAAATATTAAGATATGACAGTAAAAATACTGATATAACTTAACTTTTTATGCGGCTTTTATCCTGACTTATATCTTACTGAATACAGGGACAATCAATGAGAAGATATAATTTTTTACTATTTAAAATACCTCTATTTGATCTCATTTTTAAGATTAATTACTTGTTTTTATGGGGCATTGCTACTTTCTTTTTTTTAGATGCTGATATTGTAAAAGCGGTGGGTTCTCAGCAAAAACAACTAAATTGTCAAGGAGATACATTTGCGGATTGTGTACCTTTAGGGACTAGTAAATTTATTAATCCAGGAAAAATTGAGCATATCCCTTCAGTAACCAAGAAGGGTAGATTTATGGCTCAAATTAACCAATCAGCAATAAGTACTCCATCCCTGAATAATATTAAGGCTCCACCTCCACAAGATATCACTCCCCTCAATTCTCCGACTCAAGAAAATCAACTTGACACACCTTTACTACCGCCTCCAGAGGAACTGCTCAATCCATCTCGACCAAAAAATTCAGAAGATTCTTCTCCGATTCAAGGGGTTCCAGGAACAATTACCGTAGAGCGTTTTGAGGTAGAGGGTAGTACTGTTTTTAGTGCTGAAAAATTGGCTGAGGTACTCAAACCATTTACCCAACGTCCCCTATCTTTTACGGAACTGATGCAAGTCCGTTCCAGAATTACAAAGCTTTATATTGATAATGGCTATTCGACTTCTGGGGCTTTAATTCCCCCCCAAAAAATGAATGATGGAGTTGTTAAGATTCAGGTGGTGGAAGGGGGGTTAGAAAGTATTAATGTAACTGGATCCAGAAGACTCAACTCTAGTTATATACGCAGACGCATTGCTAGAGCTAGCAAAAAGCCGGTAAATGTTCCTCGTTTATTAGAGTCTTTAAAAGTATTACAATTAGATCCCCTGGTAAAAAATCTATCAGCTGAACTTGTAGCTGGTTCCCGTCCGGGAAGAAATATACTGGATGTGAAAGTGACTGAGGGTGATACCTTTGGGACTCAATTTACCTTAGATAATGGACGTTCCCCCAGTGTGGGTAGTTTCCGTCGTCGCGCCCAACTAAATCAAGGTAATTTACTAGGATGGGGAGATGCATTATCCATTGGCTATACGAATACCAGTGGTAGTAACGCCTTTGATTTGAGCTATTCTGTACCCGTGAATGCACGTAATGGGGCTCTTAGTTTTGCTTATAGTAATAATCGTAGTAACGTAATTGAAGATCCCTTTAATGAATTGGATATTATTTCCAACTCCCGCTACTATGAATTGACATTTCGTCAGCCATTGGTGGAAACATCTACTAGGAAATTTACCTTAGGACTGACAGCATCCCGGAGTGAAAGTAAAACTTCTCTGTTAGATACACCTTTCCCTTTATCTGCTGGTGCTGATGATGAAGGACGTACCCGGATTTCTGCGGTGAGATTCTTTCAAGAATGGACACAACGTAATCGCAGTCATGTGTTCGCGTTGCGATCGCAATTTAATTTAGGTATTGGTGCTTTGAATGCGTCTATTAATAGTGATGCTCCCGATAGTCGCTTTTTTAGTTGGCGCGGTCAAGGGCAATGGATCCGATTGCTGGCTCCTGATACAATGTTGGTGGTTCGCGGTGATGTGCAATTTGCAGATAGCTCCCTGGTACCGACTGAACAATTTAGTTTGGGTGGTTTGGGTAGTGTGCGTGGTTATCGTCAAGATTGTTTGCTGGCTGATAATGGAGCTTTACTTTCTACTGAATTACGTTTGCCAATTTTCAAGCGTTCTCAAACTCTGTTACAAGTAGTACCTTTTGTCGATTTAGGTACTACTTGGAATAGTAATGGTACAACACCAGACAATAATAGCCTTGCATCTGTGGGGTTGGGTTTACAGTTGGTGCAGGGAAATTTATTTACCATTCGTTTAGATTGGGGTATTCCCTTGGTAGGAGTGGATTCGGATAAGGGAACGTTGCAAGAAAATGGTCTTTATTTCTCTATTACTAGTCGCCCGTTTTAGAGTTACTTAAACATCATGGATGATTCGCCAATTATTCCTTGCTTTGAGAGGTGCGACGGCTTCTATCTGAGATTGATCTAAAAATAGTATGACTTTTTGGGTCAGTCTCTTAAGGGGCATAAAATCTTGGACTTGGGTGTTACGCAAATCCAACCGTTGTAATTGGCTGAGAGAGGACAGGGGGGAAACGTCTTCTACTTGGGTGCTACCCAAATCCAACTCTTTTAATTGGGTGAGAGAGGACAGGGGGGAAAGGTCTTCTACTTTCGTGTTATGCAAATACAACTGTTGTAATTGACTGAGAGAGGACAGGGGGGAAACGTCTTCTACTTTCGTGTTACGCAAATACAACTGTTGTAATTGGGTGAGAGAGCACAGGAGGGAAAGGTCTTCTACTTGGGTGTTACTCAAATACAAC
>NZ_FYBH01000155.1 GCF_900185595.1 Calothrix rhizosoleniae SC01 | reverse complement strand
AACCTACTTACCACCTTTGAACTTACCCTTAGCACAGGCTGAAGAACTAGCTCCCAGATTCCGAAATTTTTGGGCTACCGTGGCTGATGGTGATGCTTTATTAGATTATTATAGTTTTTCCCCACAATTAGGCCAATATTTCCAGGAATATGGAGCAATCTCCCCTTGTGGTACTCCTACCTTAATTGATAACCACAGTACATTACTACTTTCAGAGTTGGGGAAATTTTAACTCCCTATGCCCATAGGATTTCATTCCTGGGCATAGGGCAGTTAATCTAAAATATAGCGAACGGGCAGATATAGGTGAGGAAATCGTATCGTATTTTGGTTCAAAGGGAACAAGTAAATTCACATCTCCAATCCCCTAGACTTAAGCATATTCTCCCGGCGCTTGCGGGCAATTTCTTGTAAATCAATAATTTTATCAGTTTCATCTACAATCTCCCCTGTCAGCACTTCCAACACATCCTCCAAAGTAACGACACCGGATACACTACCATACTCATCAAGTACCACTACTAAATGTTCACGACTATCTTGAAAATTCTTCAGTAATTTATCTAACCGCACCATTTCCGGAACAAAATGTACGGGGCGAACCAGATTAGCGACTTGTTGCTCGTATTTTCCTTGAATCAGTGCCGTAAGTAACTCATGTTTGAGCGCTAAACCGATGACTTGTTCTAGGGAATCCTGAATCACCAAAATGCGGCTGTGCTGGGATGAAATAATACTTTGTTCGACTTCTCCAAGGGTATGATCTCCATGTAAATAAGTGATAGTAATTCTGGGGGACATGACATCAGCAGCAGTTAAGTCGTTTAGTTGAAATACCCTGTGAATCATCTCCGCTTCATCATCTTCAATCACCCCTTCTTGATAACCAATGGTAGCAAGGAAGCGAATTTCTGCTTCATTGGTTGTGGGAATCTTTTTCCCTTGGGTAAAGGGAAGGGTGATTTTTTCTACTAACCACACCAAAGGGCTAAACACTAAGGTTAAAAAACGGACTGGTAAAGCAACTGTTAAAGCAATAGGTTGGGAATAGCGTTCACCGATAGTTTTGGGGATGATTTCACCAAAAACTATAATCAGAAAAGTCATAATCCCTGTGATGATACCCAACCATGTCTGTCCCAAAGCCTTATTTGCAAGAATACCAATAACGGCAGCACCAACTATATTAAAAATATTATTGAGAATTACAATAGTAGCAATGGGTCGGTTCATATTTTTCCGAATTGCCAATAGTGCCTCTGCTCCTGGTTTTTTGGATTGTGCTAACTGTTGGACTTTAATTCTGGGAACTGAAAATAAAGCTGTTTCTGCCATTGCACACAGTGCTGAACCCAAGATAATAGTAAATGCAGTAATAAGGAGTTCTAACATACTCAGTGGAGTGAGCTCATAATTGGAATAGATTTGACTGGAAATGAGCACTACCCATATCCTAATTGTTAAATTAAGGTATCAATAAACTTAATTTGTAGCGTAGGGAAAACCAGCCAAAATTTGACGGACTTCTGGATGGTAACAGTAATATCAAGTCTATCAAAACATAATGGGAGGGTGAGAACCCTTGAGTTTTTAACCAGGGGATGAAACCCGACAAAAAGGGATTTATCCCAGGGAGTACGTCAAAAATAATGTTTGGCAAAAGAAATCAATTTCACCATTGCGAGCATAGTTTGTAGCTTTGTAAAATTAGCGAATATTCTGGTTCGTATAGCATTGGCTTTGAAGAAACAGGTGTGCCTAAGTTATATACTTTACGTAAATTTACACAATTTTAGCATCAGGCAGCCTGGAAAATACAGTCTAGACTGGTAATTATAGATAAACAAATATACATAGGAGATGTAATCATGAATATAATCCTGAAAAAACGACTTTTACCTAGTCTGATTGCCACGGGATTAATCGGTGCAGCTTTCATCCCAGCTAGCCCTGCCTCTGCTGATGATAGGTTATTAAAAGACGTAGTCACAGGAGCCGGAGTTGCCGGTGTATCGGGAGTTATTACCAGAAAGGGTTCTACCATGGATAATCTAATTAACGGCGCAGTCAGTGGTGCAGCAGTAAATGCTGCTAACCGTGGCAAAAAATCTAGTGTGGTTCGAGATACGGCTGTAGGAGCTGCGGCTAGTACTGTATCTGGTCTGATTATTAGAAGACGCAAACGCCCAGTGCGAGATGCTGTTAATGGAGCCATTGGTGGTCTTTTGATTAATAGAACGCGCTAAGTCGAGGTATTATGGAGAGGAAAAAATGGGAAAATGTTGTCTCTAATTGCTATCTTTAACGAGGGAGTAGGGAGTAGGGGCGTGGGAGTAGGGATGCCCCATACTTAAAAGTAGGGGATTTAATAAAGTAGGGGATTTAATGTTGACGTTTTTTCTGTCACCGCAAGCGCGCCTCCCCACCCAAATTTTCTTAACTTTCCACGGATAAATCCGGGGGCTATGTCCTACCGGACACGCTATTTCCTTTCAGGAGACGCTTCGCTAACGCTAACGCTAACAAACCATCCTGGAGTAGGGTATTTTTCCTCTGACCCTACTCCCTACTCTCTACTCCCCCACTCCCTATTTTGGTGATGTTGTAAGCATTTGTACCTTGCCTTCATTCTTACGTAGCACAAACCTTTTCCTCTCATTTTTTGTGTGGAGATTTCTGGGAGCAAATATCTAATTTTGATTGCGGTTAAAATCTTGCAAATCTAGGGCATAATTTAGCTTTAAGATATTGACTCCTGGTTCACCGAAAATACCAAAAAATCTTTTATCTGTGTATTTTTTAAGTAAGCTAAATACTTCATCTGGTCTAATATCCCTGGCGCTGGCTACCCGTTCTAATTGGTTTCTAGCAGCTTGTATGGAAATATGAGGGTCCAATCCAGAACCAGAGGTATAAATTAGTTCTGGAAATGGTTGCATATCCTCTTCTGCAAAAATTTCCAATTCTTCTTTAATTCTGTTTAACAGTTTGCTATTACCAGGAGATAAATTACTACCTCCAGATATGCCCCTAGGTTTACCTTTATCAGCTTGGGCATAATCTACTGCACTGGGACGGCCGTGAAAATACTTATCCTCAGTAAACTGTTGACCAATTAAAGCCGAGCCGATGGGTTCACCGTTAATATTTTGGATGATACTGCCATTAGCTTTGGGTTTAAAGAAAGTTTGACCCACGGTGAGGACAATGGAGGGATAGATGATTGCCGCAACTAACCATAGAAGTAAGACTATACGAATCGCTCTGGTGGTTTCTCGAATATATATCATTATTCCTAATTCCTCACTCCTAAATATTTTCAAGCCAATCCTATGGTTGTAACCGCCATATCAATTAATTTAATCGCAACAAATGGTATGATTGCTCCCCCTATACCATAAATCAACAGATGAGATTGAAAAATTTGATTTGCACCCACGGGTCGAAATTTAATACCTCGTAAAGCTAGAGGAATAAAAGCAAAGATAGCGATCGCATTATAAATGAGTACGGACAGTACCGCAGAATTTGTACTGCTCAACTGCATAATATTAAATCTTCCCAGGTTCAAGGTAGTAAACAGAATCGGTAAAATGGCAAAATATTTAGCAATATCATTGCTGATGGAAAATGTGGTCAATACTCCACGGGTCATCAATAATTGTTTGCCAATGGTAATTATGTCAATTAACTTGGTGGGGTCAGAATCTAGATCCACCATATTAGCGGCAGATTTAGCCGCTTGAGTACCTGTGTTCATTGCCAAGCCGATGTTTGCTTGAGCTAAAGCTGGAGCATCATTATTTCCTTCTCCAGTCATTGCTACTAATTTACCTTCAGCTTGTTGTTGTTGAATGACAGTAATTTTATCTGCTGGAGTGGCTTCAGCAATAAAGTCATCTATTCCTGCTTCCCGAGAAATTACCCCGGCGGTGGTTTTGTTGTCCCCAGTTACCATGATGGTATAGATACCTAAGCGTTGCAATTGGTAAAAGCGATCTCGGATTCCTGGTTTCACAATATCCTTAAGATGGATAACGCCATAAATTTCTCCGTCTAAGCACACAGCTAAGGGTGTACCTCCTTGGAGAGAAATGCGTTCACAGGCTAAATCAATTTCGTCAGATAATTTTTGGCTTGAGGAACCAACAAATTCCTTGATTGCTGCTAATGCACCTTTTCTTACTTGACTACCGTTGGGCAAATTTGTCCCACTTATGCGGGTGGTGGTGGAGAAATAAATAGCTTCCGCTCTATAGGGATCGAAGTCAATCTTGGCTCCCAATTTATCTGCCAGTCGGATGATTGATTTTCCTTCTGGTGTGTCATCAAATACACTGGCAGCAATAGCTATGGCTGCTACCTCTAACTCCGAATGACCATTGATAGGAATAAAATTTTCTGCTAAACGATTTCCCAGGGTAATAGTACCAGTTTTATCAATCACTAAGGTATTGACATCAGTGCATATTTCTGCATCCAGAGAATTAGCAATTACATTCGAGTTGGCAATGCGATCTATGCCAGCAATGCTGATAGTCTTTAATAAGGAGGCAATTGTAGTAGGCATTAAAGACACTAATAGGGCAACTAAAATGGTTGCACTAATGGGAAGTTGCAGATAAAAAGCAAATGCTGGTAAGGTGACAACCACAAACAAAAAGATTAATGCCATTACCGCTAATAATGCCTGTAAAGCAATTTCATTGGGTATTTTGCGGCTTTCTTCTCCTGACATTGAAGCAATCATCCGGTCAATAAATCCTTGACCAGGATTGGCTGTGACAGAAATAATTAATTCATCGGAGATAATGCGTGTACCTTCGGTGACAGAACTGGCAACTTCCGAACCCGATTCTTTGAGTATGGGAGCAGATTCTCCAGTAATGATGGATTCATCGACGGAACCTACACCTAAAATCACCTCTCCATCGGCAGGAATTATATCTCCAGCGACAACGTATACCGAATCTCCCCGTTGTAATGTCTGAGAAGATACTTCTGTAACTGTGCCATCCACAGCTAGTTTTTTGGCAATGGTTTCCGACTTCAGCGATCGCAGTTTATTAGCTTTTGCCTGACCCTTAGCTTTAGCGATCACTTCTCCTAGATTACCAGCATAAATAGTAACTAGTAAAATAAATGTCACCAACCCGTTAAAAAGTCGGGGATTCTGGCTGGGAATCTCGCCAAATAAATTAGGAGCAATGGTAAGAATCAGGGTGAGAATTGTCCCCAGCCACACCAACAGTATGACTGGGTTTTGTATTGCTGATTGGGGATTGAGCTGAAAAAAAGCATCAACTATAGCTTGGGAGTAAATATCCTGGGTGGGGTGTTTTGACTGCTTCATTGCCGGATAGTGCTTGAAAATGTGGAGTGGGGAATGGGGAGTTGATAGTTGATAGTTGTTAGTTGTTAGTTGATAGTTGATAGTTGATAGTTGTTAGTTGTTAGTTGATAGTTGTTAGTTGTTAGTTGATAGTTGATGGTTGATAGTTGATGGTTGGTAGTTAAGATTTTTTATCTTTCACTCCTTCCCTCCTTCCCTCCTTCACTCCTGCCTCCTGCCTCCGTTCGGCTGAGCTCACGGCCGAAGCCTGCCTCCTGCCTTCTTCAACAACTTTTGCTATGTACCAGCAGCTAGTTTAAGACCCTCTGCTACTGGACCTAATATCATCACTGGGAAGAAAATTAATGCTGTGAGAATCAACATAATTCCCACAGTAAAGCTGGTGAATAGCAAAGAATCAGTTCTTAAACTGTCAATACTTTTAGGTACCAATGGTTTTTGTGCCATACTTTCAGCCACTAGGAGGATAGCAATTATTGGTACGTAGCGTCCTAGTAGCATACTGAAAGCTGTACTCAAATTCCACCATAAATTGTTATTGCTCAGTCCTGGGGATGTGGAACCATTATTCGCACTAGCGGCGGCATATTCATAAATCACTTGGGAAAAGCCATGAAAATCCGGATTGGTAATTCCTGATAGGGGAACATGGTTAAGTAAAGCAATCGCACTGGGAATTAACACTATCATTGGATGAATTAATAGGACTAAACTCACCAAGAGAATTTCCCTCTGTTCAATTTTTTTGCCTAAAAAACTAGGTGTACGTCCTACCATTAATCCGGCAAGAAACATTGCCATAATCAAGTAAATTAACAAGTGGATAATTCCTGTACCAATTCCTCCCCAAACACTTTGTAAAAATAGATTAGATAAAGTAGCAAAACTGCCATTCGGCATTAAGGAATCATTGATTCCATTGATGGCACCACACATAGTTGCCGTGCTAATTACTGCCCATAATGCGGTTTGAGCCCAACCAAATCTGACTTCTTTACCTTCTAAATTAGGTACTGCTTCTGTTAATAGATTATTAATCAGAGGATTACCTCTATACTCACCTGCCACAGTAATGCCTAACAACACCAAAAAAATCATAAATACCATCCAAAATAGTAACCAAGCTTGCTTCCTGTTGTTGGCGAAAAAACCATAGGTGTGAATTAAGGCGGCTGGTATAGCTACCATAGCGATGATTTCGATTAAATTTGAGGCTCCATTGGGATTTTCAAACGGGTGTGCAGAATTGGCAGCAAAAAAACCTCCCCCATTATTACCTAACATTTTGATCATCTCAAAAGATGCCACTGGGCCCCTGGCAATGTATTGGGTTTCCCCTTCCAAGGTATTGACTACCATGGGAGCAGATAAAGTTTGGGGAACCCTCAAACTAATTAATGCGATCGCTCCTACTATAGATATGGGTAATAATATGCGTGTGATTCCACGGGTAATATCTAGATAAAAATTACCCAGGGGTTTACCCGTTAAACCACGAATTACAGCGATTCCTACTGCCAATCCTGTGGCTGCGGAGGTGAACATCAAAAAACCTAATGCTGCAATTTGACTGAAATAACTAAAAGTATTTTCCCCTCCATAGTGTTGCAGATTGGTATTGGTTAAAAATGAGATAGTTGTATGTAGCACTAAATCCCATTTGACTATTCCCAATTTTGTCGGATTCCAGGGCAATATTTTTTGATTAATCAGCAATAAATATACAACAATGCCCATGCATAAGTTAGTAGCAAGCACAGCTCTGATATATTGCCAAGCATTCATACTATCTTTTTTCGAGACACCTGCTAAAAAAAAGATGATTTTTTCTAGAGGATTAATCAATGGGTCGAGTAAACTTTTCCTGCCTATATATACACTGTAAATATATCTTCCTAATAGAGGAGAAATCGCGATTATAATACAGAGAGTTAATCCGATTTGTAGCAATCCTTGTCCCATAAATATAAGCAGGTATTTATTATTTCAAAAGGTTGTTTTATCGGTAAAATCTAATAATTACTAGATGAATATCAAAAACAATAAATTAAATCAATTCAATGCAATTTAGATTGTTTTCAGTCAATTAATATATCATTTTTTGTTTTGTACATAATTATAGTAGTAATGATAGTTATAATTTATCAATTTTATTGTTCTCTAGTGATAAGTCTCAGAGGATGTAAATAGCTAGTAAATTTACACCCGGTTATAAGTTAATTTATATACCTTGCCACTGATCCCTCGTTACCAAGGGATCTTTTCACAATCTGGTTTCCCATGCACTATATATTTTGGCAACATCACTAATACCTGTATGAAAATCAACCCGTGATACTGTGGGTGATACAAATCGATCAATGCTATAGAATTAAGATGAATCAGTGAAGCGATCGCTCGATCTCAACTAAGTGGAGAGAAGTGAACTACCCACACTCCCCTAAAGGGTGAGTGTTGGCTTCCAGCTTCACAGAAGATTGCCTCATCTTGGATTTACGTCCGCGAGTTGGTCTTACATCCTCTCCACTGGCGTTAGCCTCCCCCATCCCAGAGGAGGACATTTCGGCTGCGCTCAATGCTAGCAGTCTAATACCTTCAGCCCTTATATTTTGCGCTGCGTTGCCATCCCTATGATGATGGGTTCCGCAACTTGGGCAAGTCCAAGCCCTAATCTCTAATGGTAAATCCCTGATTTGATAATGGCAGTTAGAGCAAAGCTTGGAACTGGGGAACCATCTATTTATTTCTACCAATACTTTCCCCTCTTTTTCTAATTTATAAGAGAGGAAATTCACAAAGGTTCCCCATGAGGTATCAGATATTGCTTTTGCTAGTTTATGGTTACGTACCATGCCCTTGACATTTAGATTTTCAACTACCACAACTTGATTATTATCAACTATCTTCCTAGATAGCTTGTGTAGGTAGTCTTGGCGGACATTGCTAATTTGTTCGTATACCCTAGCTGTAATCTTGTTAGCTTTATTTTTGCGGTTGCTACCTTTTTCTTTACGGGCTGCAATCCGTTGTTTTACGGCTAATTTTTTTTGATACTTGTACAGATGTTTAGGATTGGCGTATTTAGAAGTTTTATCACCATCGTAGGTAATAGCAAAATCTTTGATTCCTAAATCAATACCCACGACCTTACCATCTGTAGTTGAGGACAGTTGCATGGGCGGGTTCCCCGACTTGTGCAAACTGTCCGTTGGTGTTGGGTTATCTCCGTCGTATTCCATCAGCACAGAAGCGTAATATTTACCCGATGGGCATTTACTAACTGTGACTGTTTTGATCGTTCCATCAAGGGGTCGGTGGATTTTAGCTTTTACTATTCCAACCTTACCGGGAAACTTCAAACAATCATTAACCTGTTTTACCTTCTGTGGATACTGGATTGATTGACGGTGATGATAGGATTTGAACCTCGGATATTTTGCCCTACCCTCAAAAAAGTTTTGATATGCACGGCTAAGATTGAGACTCACAGATTGTAAAACCTGTGAATAACACTCACTTAGCCACTCAGTTTCTTTATCTTTTTTGAGTTTTGGCAACATGGAATTGAGTCCAGATTGAGACAAGCCTTTACCAGTTGCTTTATAGGTTTCAATGCACTGATTTAACCCATAATTCCACCACCACCGCGCACATCCAAAATGTTGGTCTAACACTTGAATCTGCTTATCACTGGGGTATAACCTAACTTTTAGTGCTTGTTTTCTCATCGGAACTACTCCAAACATCGACCTGTTACTATTATATGCATATCGCAGTAACATTATTCTGGAAATATTTGGCGACTCCTCAAACATCTCCTCCCTCCCCTTGCGGCATTGGTTGCAGATGTCTTCGTCGCCACCCACCTTATATCCCGCCACTGAATGGAGTACAGTTTCAGTGGGGGACTTACGATGTTTTAGTTAACTTGAGAAATTGAACTTAAATATCCCAGCAATTGGGTCTACCATATAGGTAATCAGCCTGGAAAATAAATCTTTTTGAGTTCATAGAGGTCACATGTAATGGAAATGGCAAATGAAAACGCGGAAAATGAATTGAAACTGACAACTGAAAATGTGGAAAATGTATTAGATGAGCTGCGTCCATACCTCATGTCTGATGGCGGAAATGTGGAATTGGTAGAACTTGATGGCCCCGTCGTCAAGCTGCGCTTACAAGGAGCCTGTGGCTCTTGTCCTAGTTCCGCAATGACTTTAAGAATGGGGATTGAGCGTCGTCTGCGAGAAAAGATCCCAGAGATTGGAGAAGTGGAACAAGTAGTTTAACAGTTAGGAGTTATGAGTTCGAGGGTAGGAGTATACTAAAATTTATACCACCTTCCTCACTCTACTCCTAGCTTGGAAATGGGAAGTGGGGAATCGGGAATCGGGAATCGGGAATCGGGAGTCGGGAGTCGGTCAGAGTTATTTTCATCCTTGGTTGTGAAAAATTTTTTCATCGGGACTGCCTAATTTATTCAGTTATCAGTTATTAAAAACATTTCGAGTCAATGAAAAGACCTTTGCAGATTCAGCAGAGCAAGTTTTGTTTCAGTTCAAGCTAACTTTATAATCAGCAATAATTATTCCTCAATTTTATGCCTTTACCAGATAAATAGGACTTTTTAATACAAAGCATTAATCAAAAATTCTATAAAATACATTTATGATACTGGCAATTAACCTATAAAATAAAAGACATTTTTCATATATAATAACATTCGTTATATACTGATGTTCGTAGAGATTTTTACCAAATTATCAATTTGATATAGGATAATCTTTTTAGTTTTCGGTTATTGTTCGTCAAAATACGGATGATAATCCTTGATCAACACAATAAACGAGAGTATTAAAAGATACTATAAACTTGCTCGTGTGCCAGTATTTCACTGTGATTTTTGTTTTTAGGATTAATTCCCTTCATAAATCTTGTTTATCCATTGAACAGCCAATAGACTGGAATTGTTGTAGCTCAGGATAAACACAAATGAAATTCTTTAACAATGTATTAATAGCTTCTTCTACCGCTTTGCTAACAATTATCGGCAGTTTTGTATCCATGTCTTCTGCTCAAGCAGCAGCTTTTAACTATATTCGTATTGGGGATAAGGATGGTTTTGGATTTGGAACAGGAAAAGATCAAGAAGGAGAACTATATAAAGGAGCTTATGGTGGTTATGCAAATAAAGATGGTAAGGGTTTACTAGGAGTGGATGATGTACTACCAGATTTAAATCGTAAGGAGAATGATGGA
>NZ_FYBH01000258.1 GCF_900185595.1 Calothrix rhizosoleniae SC01 | reverse complement strand
CCAACCTACTTAGATGATGATAATATTACTAGCTGTGATGATGTAAAATGGGATAATTTATTAGAAGAATGGCAGTCAAAAAATCGTGGACTTTTAGCAGCAAAACCAAAAGAAACCACCGAACAAACAGAAGCTTGTATTATTAAACCTGATACCCATTATCGAGGTACAGAAAATCAACTTTATCGTGTGGAAATTCACAATGGTGGTAAAGCACAGACCGCAACTTTTAAATGGTCGCGGGAAAACGGTTCGGTTGCTTTTCCTATTGATGCAGATAGCGGTACTAACATAACAAGTACAACTATCATCGTAAAATTAAAACATTGGTGGCGCGATCGCCGTTTGGGTTTAGTTGAGGGAGATTGGGTAGAAATCGTCGATGACTATATCGCCTTGCATCAATTAGCACATTCTCTATGGAAAGTAGACAAAATTGAACCAGAGGATTTTTTGGTGACATTGAGCAGAGGAGAATCATCGGGAAATGCAGAATCCAAAACTATCAATAAAGATTCCCATCCCCTCCTCCGACGCTGGGATCATAAAGAAAGAAGTGGATTGACTCTAACTAATGGTGCTATACCAATTTCTGAAGCAGAAAATGATTGGTTTACTCTAGAAGATGGCGTGCAAATTAAATTTGATCAAGAACCAGAACAAGAACATTCCTATCGCACGGGTGATTATTGGCTAATTCCAGCGCGAACTGCTACAGGTGATGTGGAATGGGATGAAGATGGTAATGGCGAAGCTCTAGCCATACCTCCCCACGGTGTCAAACATCACTATGCACCCCTAGCCGTAATTTCTGATAACGAGCAACGACAATTACAAGATTGTCGCCATGAATTTACTTTTTAGGAGGCAATTACAATGGTTTCAGCAATTAATTCACATTAATCATGCAATATTTTTGCACAAAAAATTGTCGCACTAAAGAATTAGGGCGTGGACATTGTTGAACCTGATCACACAAACTTAGCGTAATCTGTGTAATCTATGTAATCTGTGTAATCTATGTAATCTGTGTTTATGAGCGTGGAGGTTTCTTCTTGGGGATACTAAGCATGGGTAATGTAGAGGTAGAGCTTGAGGGTTGGGGAGGTAAGTAATATTGTTGCTGTGTCACAGGCTCTTCATGCAAAGGCTGACGCTGTTGAGCGTGCCACCATCGCCATGCTAGAGATATACCTGTTGTACCTAAACCAACAATAAATAATGACCAACTATCATCGAACCCACCAATCAGCGCATCTACTATTCCCATAGTTATGAGTACACTAATAATTGGCTCTCTACGATAACTTAACTTCAAAAAACGAGGCAAGACAGCATTCATCACAGCTTGTTTTTTCCTATTCACTTTTTGCATGAATTTACCGAGAACACCTCACTCGTATTCAGAGTGTATGATGTAAGCCCTATATTATTATAATTTTTCTAATTTGGAGATGATAGTTGTATATAAACTAAATTAAAGATCGGTAAACCGTATTAATTTGCGGAGAATATAGTTAGGAATAAGGGATGAGGAGTATGATTTTTATCCATTGTTATCAGCAATCTCCTCACCCCTAAAAATCAATCATGGTATGAATAAAGCTGATTGTGTCTTAAGTTAAACCCAACCATGATAACAATCCTTGTTTGGTGACATACTCAATTACCACCAACAAAACAAAACCAATCATTGCCGCTCTACCATTCAAACGCTCAGAATATTGATTAAATCCCAATTTTGGCTCATCTATTTTGGGAGTAACACTTGGTTTTGGTTGGCTGATCATTATAAAACTCCTGTTATGACGATGTAAATGTGATCAAAATTATTCCCTGTACAAAACAAGTCAAGCTCTTTTGATAGATAGCTCGCTGTTCCCACAGGAGGTTAGGTAGATAAAGCTGAGAATGTTTGACTACCCTACCTTTAGCTATCATACAAAGAAAAATTTACATTTTGTAATTATTCTTTACTTTTTTTATAAATAATTAAGTTTTGGTCAAGGCTAAGGTAATTTATTTCTTGGAGTTCCCTAAAAAACTGAATCGATCCTAGGATTGATGGCAAAAATGGAAATATTTTATCTAATTTGGCTAGTTATACTATTTTTCAATGGTGGATGCCAAATTAATCGCGGCGTATCGGCACAATAAAATTTCCAGTAATATTTATAACTTACCTGGTTCAATAACATCTTTATTCTGGTGATATTAACACCGATATTCTGTTGAGCGTTTGTACAGAGGTTCCTACCCTTTCAGTGAAGGCTATGCTAAGGGAACATCGCTTTCATAACTACCACTGTTGATTTTCTACTCAAAACAGAAGACTTCTATCTAAATATATCCCCACATCTACTCATGTATCAACCAATAGGTAGATATTATGCAGAATCTTGTACAGCTTTGGTCATATTATCGATCAGCTTCTTATTTTTATGGCTACGAGAACCGTACAGTCTAGCTGAAAACACTGTTATCAACTCAATCATGTCTGTAACAAGTTCTTGCTCAAAGTTAAGTTCCTCATGAGACTTGTTGATTATAATTACCTCAGCCTCAAACTCTTCACACATAGCAAACACAAGCTCAGAACCGAATCTAAGCAATCTATCTTTATGAGTTAAAACAAGTCTCCCTACATCACCTTCCATGATGCGTTGAAGTAACTCTTTGAGTCCTTTCTTCTTGTAGTTAAGACCTGAACCTAAGTCTGAGATTGTTTCAAATTCCCATCCTTTGGATGCACTAAAAGACTCCAGTACTTTTATTTGTTTGGCTAAATCTTCTTTTTGGTCGTGACTGCTAACGCGAGCATAGTTAATTGTGATTCTAGTATCTAATTCATCTGACTTGCGTGGTGCTAATCGCTTTACATCAGAGGTATAAAATCTTCTATGACCGCTCGGACTTCTTTCATAGCGTATCTTCCCTGAATCAGCCCAACGTCTTACAGTCTTTACGGAAACGCCTAATTCATTGGCAGCATCACCGATACTAATCCTCATATCTTCTTGATTGCCCATGATCGGTTACTACTTAAAACTTCACTCAATTATATAAACAATCCGTCAGATATATAAACAATCCGTCAGATATGTCTAGTTATGGGTAGATTTTATCGAACTGCTTCAATCCCTCAAATGTACCAATTTGATTATTTTTTAGTAAAAAATAAAATAAAAAATAGGAGGATTAAAATGGCTTCAGTTCCCAGTAAACCATAGATAGTTTGTTGTTTTTCAAAGGTAGAAGTAAAATAATCAATAAAAATGGTATAAATAACAAACTGGGACAAGAATCCCAGCAAAAATAAGCTAATTCCCCAAATTTTTTGCTGCCAAAGTCCAATTGCTGCTGCTATATCTAGGATAAAATAAATAACATCAGCAATTCGCCAACCTAAAGGAGTTTCTAACCAAGGTTTTGCTCCTAAACCTGCCATATTAGTCAAATGGACAATTGCACCATAAGCAAAGACAACAGCAAGGAATCTTAAATAAATCCCCATCCAATAGAGTCCTGTTGCTTCTAATAAGGAATTCAACATATGGTAGTTAAAATTGTTCCGGAAAGAGTTGTATGAATTTAATTTTAACTAATGATGATGGCATTGATGCACCCGGTATTCAGGCACTTCAACAAGCAGTAAACGGTGGCTCTATCCCAGAGAAACCACTAGAAAACCTGCAAAAAGTAATTATAGCTGCTCCCCAATATCATCAATCTGGCTGTGGACACCAAGTTACTACACATCGTCCAATTCAAGTTCAACAACGTTCTCAATGGGAATATGCGATCGCAGGAACTCCTGCTGATTGTGTGAGAATTGCCACATCCCATATCTGCAAAGATGTCAACTGGGTAATTGCGGGTATTAATGCTGGAGGAAATTTGGGTGTAGATGCGTATATTTCCGGAACCGTTGCCGCAGTGCGTGAAGCTGCCATACATGGGATTCCCGCGATCGCAGTTTCCCACTATCGTCAAGGTAAGCTTGATTATAATTGGGATTTAGCAGCTCGATGGACTGGAGAAATTTTAGCTGATTTATTTAATCGTCCCCAAGAAATAGGAACTTATTGGAATATTAATTTACCCCATTTACAACCGGGGGATAGTGAACCTGAAGTAGTATTTTGTCAACCTTGTACTAAACCCTTACCTGTAAAGTACCAAATCGAAGGTGATGAATTTTATTATACTGGGGAGTACAGTAAACGTAATCGTACTCCTGGGAGTGATGTTGATGTTTGTTTTGCTGGAAACATAGCAGTTACCAAGCTTCAACTCTAAAGTACTCCTTCCCTGCTTCACTCTTGAACACTAATCAATCATCAGATTCTAGTAAAGTAGTCAAACGGTCTAAAGTGTTGGTTAGATGTGTTAACTTTTGCAGAGATTCATCCTGAGTATCGGCTAGAGTCTGCACCGCATCACACAATGCTATAATCTGATAACCTTGCTGCTGTAACTGTTTGCTCTGTTCATCAGCATGGAGACTCAGAGTATCCACCCTGTCAGCCAAACGTTCAATAGTCTCCGTAGTCGCAAGCACGGCCTCGCCAATCTGCTCTACAATAGACTCCAGTCTGCTAACTTTTACTTCTGCTCCTGCTAAAACCATTTTTTAGTACCTCAATTAGTTAGACATTGCACTACAATTGCTGTCCATATTTCAATTAATAGGGACATAAAAATACTTATTAGACTGAAAATCAGTAAGTATAGACTTGATAACTAAGGAAAAATTGACTGTAACCAAGCATTAATGATGATTGCCGTTACATTCATGGGCTGATATGTACCCATGAAAAATTAGTCTGAGTCGTGTTGTACTCCTCATTTTCATCAGTAATTTAATAGTGAGTGTAAGCCTTGAGTTTTGACACCCAGTTGACAAAAGATTCTAGCACAGCAATATTTTAACGTCATCTTCATCAAGATTTTGTACATCCCCCAAAAGGAGGATTTATTAAACTTTAACGAAAGTTTATAAAAAATCTTGATCCCAATGTTCTTGGTAAAGATTCAGTGAATATAAAGTAAATTAAGTTCCTGGAAGGGCCAGTCAAGTTTATAGTCATAAACACAGGTGCTATATCCTGTATAGAATTGCTCATTTTGATTAATAGCTATATAAATATCAATATAGATTTGGCAATGTACCAAACATCAATAGCAAATCTTTTGGTAGATGCTGGTTCTGAAGCTGGCAGAACCACATTTCCCTCTCATCGCTCTGTAAATTCTAAGTTTAAACGTTGCTTAGATATTGTGGGAAGTTTAATCGGTATAGTGATCCTGGGGATTGTCTTTATTCCTATAGCTATAGCGATTAAAATTGATAGTCCTGGTCCTATTTTATTTTCCCAAGAACGTTATGGATTTCAAGGTAATCCATTCCGTATATATAAATTCCGTTCTATGGTGAGCGAGGCTGAAGAATTAAAATCCCTAGTCAGCAACGAAGTAAATGGACTCTTGTTTAAAAACAAAAGTGATTTTCGGGTAACTCAAGTTGGTCGCTTTTTAAGAAAAACTAGCTTAGATGAGCTACCACAATTTTGGAATGTGTTGCTAGGTGACATGAGTTTAGTTGGCACACGCCCACCGACTGGTGATGAAGTCGCCTACTATAATCAACGTCATTGGCAACGGTTAAATGTAAAGCCAGGATTGACTGGTGAATGGCAAGTTAATGGTCGTTCTCGAATTACAGATTTTGAACAAGTGGTCGATTTAGATTTGCTATATCAAAAAAAGTGGCATCCGATGTATGATTTATTTTTAGTCTTGAAAACCATCTACGTGATTTTCGCTAAAAAAGGTGCTTATTAAAATCTAGTACGGTAAGACCGAAGTCTAAATTATCCCTTTTCTGTCACTCTGGAAAAATAAAAATAAATGTAGGTTGGTGAGCCACTGCTTTGCATATATTCCCTCTGCAATGGAGTGGCTCCCCAACATACGCCTAAATTCATAAAAGTCGGTAAAAATAAGGGTTTTGGATTTTTAGAAAGTGATAAAAGAGGGTTATCCTCAGGCGTAATAGTAGGGATTAAGGGCAATAAATTCGCTACCTTATATACTAGGTGAGTTTAGCGATCGCAAAAATCGATCTGGCTCTTGCATACTCATTAGCAAGGAGTAACCATCATTGGTAGGTAAATAAACAACATCACGGGGCTCAGTGACAAATAGTAATGCTTTTTCTCCATTGCGAAGTTTGAACCACCCAGAACGATATCCAGGTAAACCCGTGCCGTTAGTTCTCCTAGTCGGTTGATAAGCAGAATCTGTATTCATATCTATTTTTTGACTACGATGAACTAATAGGGATGTGATGGGGATACTGCGCCCATAAAGACCACCTTTTATCCGTAGTTCTACATTGGATAGTTCAAATTGGATATGACGGGATGAGTAAGCCACATAACCCATCAGACAAATTACGGCGACCATTATGAGAGAAAATAATCCTGGCAACCACAATGCTTTAGCCGGTGCAGGAACAATTTTGAAAACTTCAGTCATCGCATTTCACTACACATTACAATACAATGTTTTTCCCATAGCAGATCTA
This sequence comes from Calothrix rhizosoleniae SC01, assembly GCF_900185595.1. Classification (GTDB taxonomy): domain Bacteria; phylum Cyanobacteriota; class Cyanobacteriia; order Cyanobacteriales; family Nostocaceae; genus Calothrix_A; species Calothrix_A rhizosoleniae. The sequence continues at coordinate 13,314 of NZ_FYBH01000258.1, read as the reverse complement.
TTGTAAGGGCGCAAGGCTTGCGCCCTTGTAATTGGTAAAATTATTTTCATAAATTACCTTAAGGGAACACCAAAAAATAAATTACCCAATTTCTGGACTTGAACTACTTGCTTCACTCCCCCTATTGCATGCTCCCAAGTAATTAATTATTTTTTGATTTGGAAGTCCCTTAACGGCCTATACTTTCCTCCCAATGCCTCTACAATTGTCCTTGTATTTGCTGACATCATCTTCACATAGGAATCACCTTCACTACCAGTAGAACCAATGGAGTCGGAATATAGCTGGCGTGATGGTAGTTTCACCCTAGCTTCAGCTGCAACGGTTTTGATTAAACCAGAGTTAATGGTAGTTTCAGCAAAAATAGCGGGAATGCCAATTTTTTTAACCTCATCAACTAATTTTCGCACTGTTTGGGCACTTGGTTGTTCCTCAGTACTAATACCAATTAAAGTCCCTGCAATGGGTATACCATAGGCACGCCCGTAATATTGGAAAGCATCGTGGGTGGTGACTAGTTTACGCTTGTCTGGAGGGATGGTAGCAATCTGTTTGGTAATCCAGCTATCCAACTGTTGTAATTCTTGGATTAATTGTTGTGCTTGCTGAGTAAATACTTGCTTATCTTCTGGTGATAATTCAATCAAGGCATCTCTAATCACTTTTGTCATGACGATCGCATTTTTTACATCACCCCACACATGAGGGTCAGGTACGGTTTGTCCTTTCTTTTTCTCGATTTGCAAAGGTTTTGCTGCCTCTCCCACAGCTATTTTACGCCCCTGAGCCGTGGAATTCATTAATTTAATTAGTCCTGGTTCTAAATTATAACCGTTGTATAAAATTAACTTAGCTTTTTCCAAACTTCTGCTATCTGCTGGTACGGGTTCATAAACATGAGGATCTGCACCTGGCTTGAGGATACTAGTTAACTGAATTTCATCCCGCCCAATTTTCTCAGTCAAATCTGCAATGATAGTACTTGTTGCCACTACCCTGGGTTTCTCATCTGCTGATGTGGGATTCTGGGAATTAGGTTGACTACATCCCCCCACGTGTATCGTCAAACACACCCCCATAACTACCCGCAAGCAGTATTTATTCATTGACTGAGTGATTCCTCTCATAGACTTGTGATATTAATTTTCATTTTTCTTTCATTTTTTAGAGTATATTATTCTCATAATCTTTTCATTTTTTATTTATGTCTCCCTTAGAAAAATTGATTGCCAATACAGCTAGGCTACCTGAACATGGGAATTTAAGGGTCGAGAGAATTCTAAGCGCCCAAAAAGAATATGATTGGATTCAAATTAGTCACCTGGGAGTGTATTACCGCACTCAAGAAGCCCTAAGTGATATTAACTGTATGGTTAAACCTGGGAAATTAACAGGTATTTTTGGTCCTAATGGTGCTGGTAAAAGTACCATGTTAAAAGCTATGTTGGGGTTAGTTCCTAGTAATGGTGTGGTGCTTTATCAAGGGGAGCTATTGAGGAAGCAACTGGAGAAGGTAGCCTATGTACCACAACGTAGTCAAATAGATTGGACATATCCGGCTACGGTGTGGGATGTGGTAATGATGGGAAGGGTGAAGAAAACAGGATGGTTGCGTAACTTTTCTACTGTCAGTCGCCGTGTAGTTAAGAATGCTTTGGTAAGGGTGGGGATGATCGATTATCGCCATCGTCCCATCGGGCAACTTTCTGGAGGACAGCAGCAGCGAGTATTTCTAGCCCGTGCGTTAGCCCAGGAAGCAGAGATTTTCTGTTTTGACGAGCCATTTGTGGGTATTGATCAAAAAACTCAAGGGGTGATTTTTCAGGTGTTTCAGGAGCTAGCCGCAGCCGGGAAAATTGTTTTAGTGGTTAACCATGATTTGGGTGAATCTATTACCCACTTTGATGATTTGATTTTATTGAATTGTGAGTTAGTTGCAGCAGGTTCTCGCAGCAATGTATTGACTGAAGATAATCTATATCATGCTTATGGTGGTAAGGTTATTTTCTTTTCCGATGCAGCGTAGTGGGAAGATGAAGGGAGGTGTGGAAGAGGGAAGAAGTGAGGGAGTGAAGGAGTGATATCATGTCCGGTTAAATACTTATCATTAGGGCTGCAAGGGGGCAGGGAGCAGGGAGCAGGGGGAGAAAGAGTTTGGGTGATTTTTGCATGGATGGCAATATCATAAGTAATCAGGCGGACATGATATGAGGGAGTGAGGGAAAGAGGGAAAGAAGGAAAGAGGATTTATAAATACATAACAAATGATAAATAACGAATTATTTCTGTTTTTGCCTCATGTAATTGAAGCATTACAGTACGAATTTATGCAGCGATCGCTAATTGTGGCAATTCTGGTAGGCTTATTGTGCGCGGTTGTCGGTAGCTACTTGATGGTGCAGCGATTGGCTTTGTTGGGAGATGCCATTAGTCACTCAGTTTTGCCCGGATTAGCGATCGCATTTATGCTGGGAATAAATATTTTTGTGGGAGCTTTTATTGCTGGGGTACTGAGTACTATTTGTATTACTTGGGTACGGACGCGATCGCCAATTAAGGAAGATGCGGCGATGGGGATAGTATTTTCGGCGTTTTTTGCTTTAGGGATTACCTTAATTACGTTAATTCAGAAGGATAATAAAATCGACCTCAATCACTTCCTATTTGGTAATATTCTCAGCGTTACTACCAGCGAGTTGCGGGATACTGCGATTATTACTGCCATAGTCCTATTAGTAGTGTTTTTACTATATAAAGAATTGCTTTTTTATACCTTTGACCCATTAGGCGCGCAAGCAGCAGGATTGCCGATAAATAAGCTAAATTTTGGTCTGATGCTGTTAATTTCCCTCACCATTGTCACTAGTATGAAAAGTGTGGGTGTTATCTTGGTTTTATCCCTGTTAATTACCCCCGGCGCAACAGCTTATCTATTAGTGAAGCGACTGAATCAAGTTATGTTTTTGGGAGCAATAATTGGAGTTATTTCTAGTATTAGTGGAATGTTTATTAGTGATGCTTTTAACATCCCCTCTGGCCCAGCTATTGTTTTAGTTGTATCAGGGTTCTTTTTGTTGGCGTTATTGTTTAGTCCCAGTCATGGGGTGTTACAGAAACAGAAGCAATAAATCAAATAATCCGTATTCCCATCTCCGTACAAATATTAGTTAACTGCATATCCCAAGGCTCAATAGGTAACTGGGGTACATAAGCAAAATCAAACACAATCCCAATGGTGGGTTTATCTTGCCAAATGGGAGAACTCAACAAGCGATCATAATATCCACCACCATAACCCAGCCTATATCCTTGATAGTCACAAGCAACCGTAGGAACGAGAATTAAATCCACTTCCTCTGGATTAACCTTAGGATTCTCAGCGTGGGGTTCTGTGATGCCATAAGCACCAGTTGTGACAGAATCATATTGTGTAACTTGATGCCAATGCAGAGATTTTCCCACACAACGAGGAAAACCCCAACTATAACTAGTATCGGCAAACAAAGGACTTAAATCTGGCTCTTGACGAAAACTGAAATAAGCCAGTATGGTTTTTGCCTGGGTAAATAGGGATGAAGACAGTAAATGTTCAGTAATGCGATCGCTCTTTTGTTGCCATTCTGATACTGGCATAGATTTACGCTGCTGGAGTAAATTTTGGCGTAGTTCAACTTTATCCACAAGAGCGACAGAGATAACATACATTACTATTCTATTTTTTCATGATGCAAATTTACAGCCTGAGGACAAGTATTAGGGAGAGGGGAAGAGAGGAAGAGGGAAGGAGGGAAAGAGAGGAAGAGGGAAGGAGTGAAAGAAGTGTGGGAAGTGTGGGGAGATGAAATAACTAACTATCAAGCATCAACTACCAACCCCTAACTATCAACTAGCAACCATCACTCCCTCACTCCCTCACTCCATCACTCCCTCACTCCATCACTCCCCATCAGGTAGCGTGTTGACGATACCAGGCGATCGTATTTTTCAACCCTTCACGGAAATCCACCTGAGCAGTGAAACCAAAAGCTTCTTTCGCCCTTTCAGTATCCAAACAACGACGGGGCTGTCCATTGGGTTTATCTGTTTGCCAGATAATTTCCCCTTCATACTCCATCAACTCGCAAATCAAGTTAATCAAATCACGAATGGAAATTTCGTAACCAGTACCTAAATTGATGGGTTCGGAATCATTGTGAAATTGAGTACCCATCACAATTCCCCTAGCTCCGTCCTCAGAATAAAGAAACTCACGAGTAGGACTACCATCACCCCAAACGGGAATTTGCTTCTCACCCTTAATCTGCGCCTCATGCACCTTACGAATCAAGGCTGGAATTACATGGGAACTTCTAGTGTCAAAATTATCTTCTGGCCCATATAAATTTACGGGTAATAGATAAATCCCATTAAAACCATACTGCTGACGGTAGGCTTGCAATTGCACTAACAAAGCCTTCTTCGCAACTCCGTAGGGAGCATTGGTTTCCTCGGGATAACCATCCCACAAATGCTCTTCCTTAAAAGGGACTGGGGTAAATTTGGGATAAGCACAAATAGTACCTACACAAACAAACTTTTCTACTCCACCTTCATAAGCCGCATGAATTAGCTGAGTCCCCATCATCAAGTTGTCATAATACAACTCAGCAGGTTTTTCTCGGTTTAGGCCAATACCCCCAACATGTGCAGCCAGGTGAATTATAATATCTTGCTGATCCACAGCCCGTTGGCAACTTTCCCAGATCCTTAAATCACAATCGCGGGAACGAGGGACTGTAATTTTTTCCCTAGTGGCTCCCGCTTGACAAAGTTGTTCAATTACCTGCTTTCCTAAGAAACCAGCGCCACCAGTAACAACAATCCTCTTATCCTTCAATTCTAAACCTTCCATTGTTTTCCTCCTCAGTTGAAACATGGAGTTTCTCATTATTCAGATGTATCATTGCGACATAAGGAAGCAATTCGAAATTCATGCTAAAACTATGGTTCTCAAGGTAAACCAGGTTTAGAAATGTAGTACTCCCAAATCTTGCCGAATCATGGCATTGTCCTGGATATTTTTTGTTATCTTTCCATTGGGAGAAGTTAAACCTAAAGCTTGGAGATCCGCTTCCACCATCAAAGTTACCAGTTGCTCAAATGTGATTGAAGGTGTCCAACCCAAATTTTGTTGTGCCTTAGTTGAATCACCAATTAATAAATCTACTTCCGCAGGACGGAGATAGCGAGCATCAAACTCTACATAATCTTCCCAATTCAGATTTACACAACTAAATGCCAGCTCTATAAATTCCTTCACAGAATGGGTTTCACCAGTAGAGATTACATAATCATCAGGCTGCTCTTGTTGTAACATCAGCCACATTGCCCTCACATAATCCTTGGCGTAACCCCAGTCTCGCTTGGCATCCAAATTACCCATGTAAATTTTATTTTGTTTGCCAGCTATAATACGGGCAACTGCTCTGGTAATTTTACGAGTTACAAATGTTTCACCCCGTCTAGGTGATTCATGGTTGAAGAGTATGCCATTACAGGCAAAAAGGTCGTAAGATTCCCGATAATTTACCGTTTGCCAGTGAGCATATACCTTAGCACAGGCATAGGGACTGCGAGGATAAAAAGGGGTAGTCTCGCTTTGGGGTACTGCTTGCACTAAGCCATACATTTCTGATGAACCAGCTTGGTAAAACCGCACCTGAATCCCTGTACGCTGCTGGTAGTCACGAATTGCTTCCAATAAACGCAAGGTTCCCATGCCCACTGCATCTACTGTGTATTCTGGAGCATCAAAACTTACCCTGACGTGGGATTGAGCGCCTAAGTTATAAATTTCTGTGGGCTGAACCTCTTCTAAAAGGCGGCGTAAGGTAGTTCCATCTGTCAAGTCGCCGTAGTGAAGTAATAACCTGACTCCTTCTTGGTGAGGATCTTCATACATATGATCGATACGATCTGTATTGAAGGTAGAAGTCCGACGTATAATTCCATGAACTTCATAACCTTGCTCTAGCAAAAATTCACTCAGGTAAGAACCATCTTGACCTGTAATACCAGTAATCAAAGCTCGTTTTTGTTGCTTCATACTTAACAATCCCTTGCAAAATAATTTAAAAGATACACTTAGTCCTGATATACCCTAGCAGCATAGTAGTTAATCCTCCTTGGAGAATCATTCTATACAAGTTAACCTACATACAAAATTGCCAGCAAATATACTTGTAAAAAGCTTTGAGACTAGCAGTCACAACAATCGAATTCAGTAATTTTTACTGCCCAAAAAGAATAAAACTGTCTTTTTCCATACTCTAATTTTGCTCTAAGTAGGTTGGCGTAAAAAATTATCGTTTGGATAAGGCCGGGGGCAGGGAGCAGGGAGCAGGGGGAACAAGGGTTTTAGGCTTATTTACTATTCTTCACATAGTTTGGTTTTATTGTGCCGACTTACTTATCAAGTTATTTTTTATGGAAGCATCCCAATTTTTCAAAAATATGCGGTAGTGGGAGCCGGACAGCTCCTTTGGTATAAGAAACGAGCAAGATACCCCGTAAAGCCTACGGCATAGCTATCGCTCTTCGGGCATGGCTGCGCTAACGCTTATCGCGGAGCATCTCTCAAAGAGTTAGTCGCGATAAAAAGGGGAACCCCCACGACCTCACAAGGGTAGGTTTTTAACATTTCGGTTGAGGCTAGACTTGGGAGATTAGAAGACAGGTAGCCAAGGAAGATTGTTCAACGGTCAAATAGGCTTTTTTACCAGTTTGTATTGTTGGGCACCGTACTTTTTAGGTTCGGTTTTCCTGCCGTTCGGACTTAGGCGTGAGTGCTCAGTCGAATGCTGAGTTCACGGCTGAAGCCTTGTCTACTTTTCCTGTCCCCCTTGGGGGATTATAGGGGGGTTTTTATCCAAGTCTTACCAACACCCAATTGTAAAAAGCCTACATCTGTGAGAACGACGCAAAGCCCTTCTTTCCGCACTACAAATTTAAAAATATGGGATATTCCCGTTTTGATAGTTGACCCTGAGTATAAATATGTAAATATTCTTATATATTTAGTATCTTTTTGCAAATAAAAACATGAAAATTTTTCATATATACTGACTTATTTAAAGCTAAGGTTAAGCAGTAGCTGGATTTTTTAATTAATTTATTTGCAGTATTTGTCAGTATGCAAGCAAGTTGGCATAAATACATGTAGCCAATAGTCAATTTGCTCATGACTATTGGCTTTCGGGCTTCAATAAGCTCCATTTTCCTTAGGAATTATAACCACACCAATGGTTTTTAAAACAATCCACAAATCTAGCCAGAAAGTTCTAAATTTAACATAGTGCAAATCTATCTGTACTCGACGGGGGTATGGAATGTCATTACGCCCTGATACTTGCCATAATCCAGTGATTCCAGGTCTAGTAGTTAGAATTTGGTTGATATGACAACCATACTTTGGTAGCTCTTCTGCCACTAAAGGTCTTGGTCCAACAACAGTCATATCTCCTTTCAATACATTCCAGAATTGAGGAAATTCATCAAGGCTAGTGATTCGCAAAAATCTTCCCACTTTAGTGATTCTCGGATCATTTTTGAGTTTAAAACTATGCTCAAACTCTTGTTTTAAATGAGGAGATGTTTCCATAATTTGCACCAGAACTTCGTCGGCATTGCTGACCATCGTACGAAATTTAATACAATTAAATGGTTTATAATTTTTCCCGACTCTTTCTTGGATATAAAAAATTGGACCTTTAGAACTGCAAGCAATCAGTAGAGCCAAAATTAAATAAATTGGAGAAAACAGAATTAACACTAATAGGGAAAACACAATATCGAACAATCGCTTGGCAAACTCCCCGTGTAAGCTCTGCAAAGACCAACCTGAAAATTTAACTCTGGGTCTTTTTTTCGGTTGACCTCTTTTGAATAAAGTACGCGAAGGCGCGTAGTTTCGACTAGAAGAAGTCGATCGCTTACCGGAGAGGAGTGAGCTTGAGCTCTGGGCTGTCATCATACTCCTTAAAAATCCACACCACACATAATCCCAATCTTAAAGCCAAAAGCAGGTGCTTCTGGTTGAAAATTTCTAAAACCTTTTAAAAGAAGTCGCTATTTTTGCTTACGGAGTGTTTTTTTTGGCTGTGATTGTGTAAAAACTCCTGGTAGCGTTGGGCAAAAACTTTGGTATCAAACTGAGCAGCTTGCAATCGGGCAGATTCAGGGTCAAACTTTCCTTGACAAGCTTCAAAAGATTCTATCGCCTCAATTAAAGCTGTTGCTGTCTGTTGATGGAAAAATATACCAGTAGCCGTATTTGCTTTGGCTGAGCGCACATCTCGCACTGTTTCCAGAGCACCACCAGCACCATAGGCAATTACAGGTGTACCACAGGCTTGAGCTTCTACTAATGCCATACCAAAATCCTCACAAGCTGCATATACAAATCCTTTAGCAGAATTCATATATTTTTGGACTACATGATCTGGTTGCCAACCTAGCAGCTGTATATTAGATTTGGCAATCTGTTGAATTTTTGTCATTTCTGGACCTGTACCAATAATTACTAAAGGTTTTTGAATCTGGTTAAAAGCTTGAACAATTAAAGATACTTGCTTGTAACTCACTAACCGGGAAACAGTCAGATAAAAATCTTCTTTTTCGGCAGAAAACGGTAAAATTTCTGTATTAATGGGTGGATAAATAACTGTTGAGTCTCGACGATAACATCGCCAAATCCGGCGGGCTGTATGTTGTGAATTGGCAATGAAATAATCTACACGATTAGCACTGATTACATCCCATTGGCGCAAGCGGTGTAGTAAATACCTTGTAGCCCACCCCATAACTCCATTACCCAGTTTGCTTGAGTGTAAGTAATCAAAAGTTAAATCCCAAGCATACCGCATAGGACTATGGCAGTAGCAAATATGTAATTGCTCTGGTGTGGTTAATACTCCTTTAGCAACGGCATGGGAAGAAGAGAGAATAATGTCATACTCTCGTAAATCTAATTGTTCAACAGCTAGGGGTAAAAAAGGTAAGTATTTTTGTACGCCGCTCCGAGCATTAGGGAACGATTGCAGAAAAGTTGTACCTATCTGACGTTTGTATAAATAACTTTCTGGATTACTAGATTCAAAATCTATCAAGGCATACAGTTCCGCATCAACTTGATTCAGTATTTCCCTGACAACAAGTTCCGAACCACCTGTGGCTTTTGGTGTTAGCCACTCATGCATCAAAGCATATTTTAAAGGCACAGTTAACTTTAATCCCTAGAGAACAATTACAAAGCTTCACAGTAAATACATAATATCTATATATTCAAATAGGTTATCAGGAAAATATATAGCAGTATTTCTATCTCAGGGTCTCCAACAGGACAATGAATGGAAGAATCATGTCGATAATTAGAACTTTCATAGGCATCATAGGGGCTTATGGTATTTTATACGGGAAAGATGGTATCTAGATAACCTTTATAAATTTATTCTCACAACTAAATAATTTACTAGTAAATTTTCTTTAAAAGTTTAAACAAACGGCAACATAGGTGAAATCATTGGGGATTTCTGATTTTTGATTTGTTATACTCAACAGACTTTATTCCTTGTAAATGGGTTCCATTAAGATCCTCCAACTGATAACCTCGAAGTTAGACTGTTCTAGTAATGAGTCATCAGTGGCTGTTACCAGAGAATACTCCCGAAATAAAAGAAGTATCCTGGAGAATCCACCATACTTTTCATTTACATTTTTGACAGTCGAAGGTTATTCATTATTGGGATGGGGGATGTATGCGGATTTTAATTATGGGTGGTACTCGCTTCATTGGTGTCTATCTGACGCAAATGCTTGTAGAACAAGGACATGAGGTAGTTTTATTCAATCGGGGAAATCTACCAGCACCAGTACCTACCATCAGAACAATTATTGGCGATCGCACGGATGCAGGTCAACTCCAGGAAAAATTATCTTCGGAAACATTTGATATTATTTTTGATAATAATGGGCGTAAACTTACTGATACCCAACCCTTAGCAGATATTTTTCAAAATCATGTACAACAGTTTATTTACATGAGTTCTGCGGGGGTATACCTAAAATCAGATCAAATGCCCCATGTGGAGGGAGATACAATTGATCCTAAGAGTCGTCATCTGGGCAAACATGAAGCTGAAACTTATCTAATGCAAGAGGGATTACCCTTTACATCTATCCGCCCCACTTATATTTATGGCCCAGGGAACTACAATGATTTAGAAGCTTGGTTTTTTGACCGGATTGTTCGTCATCGTCCTATACCCATTCCTGGTAATGGATTACATGTTACTCAGCTAGGGCATGTAAAAGATTTAGCCAAAGCCATGTCTCAAGTTGTGGGTAATCCTAGGACTGTAGGGGAAGTTTATAATATTTCCGGCGATCGCTTTGTGACTTTTGATGGTTTAGCCCGTGCCTGTGCCGCAGCTGTAGGCAAATCCCCGGATGAAGTTAAAATAGTACACTATGACCCCAAAAAGTTTGATTTTGGCAAGCGCAAAGCCTTCCCCTTACGAATGCAACATTTCTTTGCTTCAGTGAATAAAGCGATGAAGGACTTGAGCTGGCAACCTGATTATGATTTAATTACTGGACTAAAAGATTCTTTCCAAAATGATTATCTTGCTTCTGGAAGGGAGCGGGCTGATATTGACTTTTCTGTGGATGAAGAGATTCTTAACAGTTAAATATTCCCCTAGTTAGGAGCTAGAGGATCAATTCAGTAATCGGGAGCAATCATCAATCCTATGGGAGTGTGGAGAGTGAGGGAGTGGGAGAGTGATGGAGTGATGGAGTGATGGAGTGATGGTTGCTAGTTAGGAGTCGGTAGTTGATGGTTGATAGTTATTTATTTCATCTCCCCACACTTCCCACACTTCCCACACTTCTTTCACTCCTTCCCTCCTTCCCTCCTTCCCTCCTTCCCTCTTTCCCTCTTTCCCTCTTTCCCTCTTCCTCTCTTTCCCTCTCACTCCTTATTTAACTGGTTTCAATTTCGTCACTTTTAGTTTGAACTTGCCAATTCCGGTTTCACCAAAAGAACGAACACGAACAATGTAAGTGCCGTTTTCGTTGATTCGCGTAAACAATAGGGAGTTACTAGTACCATCAGGACCATCATCATTTTCTGCAATTGTCGCCCCATTGGGTCCAAGCAAGGTAATAATACTGTCAAAGTTCTCAGAAGATAAATCGATCGCTAGATTATCCCCTTTATTCAGCTTCAGCAAATAATCACGGGCAAATCCACCTTGACCTGTGGGAATATCTTTTTCAGACAGAGAATCTGCAATTTGGTGACTGGGAGGAATGGGAATGGGATTATATAACTTATTCACTTGAGCCAATGTGGCTGTTGTACTGACTCCAATTGTCAATAACGATACAGGAATGGTAGTGAGTAATCTTAATCCAATGACAAAAGCCTTTCTGAACATTCCAAGAGCCTTCCCGCAAAATAGCCTAATCTGGTTAATTATAGTGTTAGTGAGCAAGTAATGCCTAATAAATCCGTGGTCCTCGACCTTGTGCAGTCCTGGCTACGGCAGCTAATCCACATACTTGAATGCCACTTTTTTCTAAGGTGGCGATCGCAGATTTTGCTGTTGCACCAGTAGTATAAATATCATCCACTAATAAGATAGGGGACTTTGGTAGACGACGGAAGCCCGAACCCAAGGAAAATGCATCTGTTAAATTTTGTTGCCTTTCTTGAGCAGATAAACTAAATTGTGCTGTAGTTTGCCGATTCCGTTGTAAGCCCTGAGGTTTCAATTGTAACCCAGTTACCAGGCAAAAGTTCTCTGCAATCAATGCTGCTTGGTTATATCCTCGTTCCTTTAATTTAGTTTTATGTAGGGGAATGGGAACTACTATGGGTTGAGAATTATCTTCTGGTGGGTGAGATAACCATGCTTGTCCTAAATACTGACCCAAAACTCGCGCAATTTCGGGATGGTTATCGTATTTCATGGCAGCGATCGCTTGTTTGAGCATACCATCATACTTTCCCCAAGCAAATACTGGTAATGGTTGTTTCCATAAAGCTTTAGGGTTCTTAAGATGGCATTGTTGTAATTGTCTACCACAATCTAAGCAAATTTCCCTAGTTGTAGGGCGTTGACAAAAGGGACAATTTGATTGGAGAAAAATATTGAGTAAATTTTTGAACGGTTGAGTCCAGTTTGGCATTGTTATTTAATTCTGGATTTTTGCAAGGTAAATCATCTTTTGGTGATTTTTTATTATTCCCATAAGTAAAGTATTAAAAAATATGTATATTTACGGTTTAATGCGGCTTAATTCTGGTGGTCGATTATTTGGTGTGTTATAAATTACAAAATATTTAATTGCTGCAAAGTTCTATATAAGATAGTTTCAAAACTATTTAGAAATAGGATCAGTAAATAGTGTGTATAACTTACAGTAAAGTACTATCCTTTTTTCTTTTTATCCGTAGTATTTTAGGCTCAATCATATTACAGATACTGAGTTATGGCAGAAAAAAAGAAGTTAACAGCTAAGCAGGTTGTAGAGCAATATAGAAAAGGTGAAAGAGATTTTTCTAACACAATTCTTATAGGAGAAAATTTTTCTCACAAAAGTATTATAAAAAAAGGTTCAACTCAGCTAGATTTGTCAGGGGCAAAGTTCAATGGTGCAGATATTCAAGGTGCTAATTTTAAGAATGTAAACCTTAAAAATGCAGAATTTAAGGGAGTTACGGCTGGCTTGCCAAAATATTGGGCGCTATTTATGTCATTGCTGTTGCTAATTGTTTCAATCATAGTTACATTTTTGGCACTAACTTTATTTACTTTTTTATGGGGCACACCAAGTCTTCCACCGGCTGCAAAATTTACCTATAGTATCATAAGTATAATTGCAGTTCCAACATTTATTGGGTTGATTTTACGCCAAGGAATAATACCAGCATTTTTAATATTAATTGGATTAATTAGTACAGCTACATTTGTAATTAATTTTCCTAATCTTGTTATTTTCATGAGTATAGTTACAGCTGTATCTTTTCTCATCATCGGATGGAGGATGTTAGCAAATAGCTTCATAATATTAACAGTATTAATATTCGGTAATTATTGGCTTCCATCTATACTCAATTTTGTGAGAAATGCATGGGAACAATTAGGGCTATCGGTATCATTCATTGTATTTTTTGAACGTCTGGGAACATCATTTAGTATTGCAGTTGCAGAACTTATTATTACTACAATATCTATAACAACACTCTAAGTAGGTAGGTGTAAAAAATGA
>NZ_FYBH01000157.1 GCF_900185595.1 Calothrix rhizosoleniae SC01 | reverse complement strand
ATTCGGCTCATGGTGCAAACATCTTAAAACTCTTTCTCTTCCTGCACCCGTTCGGCTGAGCTTACGACCTAAGCCTGCCCGCTGCACCCTTGCAGTCTTAACCATGAACCTATCCCACTAATAGTGTTTTTGCTGAAAAGCCAAAATATTGTTAAAGATAAAAACGAGAATCAAGCTGTTCAGGAACATTTTACTTAAGCAAATAAGCATTTATTAGAATAGTGGGATAGGTTGATAAGTATTTAACCGGACATGATATAACCGCCCCAAGCCAGAATGAAAGTGAATACGATCGCCGCGTTCGCTTGTCTTAGCATCAATTTCAAAGCAAATTTGGGTGATTGTTCACGGGCGATTGTCAGTGCTGTCACCAGACAGGGTAACAGTACCCCGGCTAGATAAACGCCTGTAAGGATTTGCACAGGGGACAACAGGCTCACCGTATTTGGTTCAGCAAATAGTAGTAGCCCGTCTTTGCGAACTGATGCCAGAATCACAGGTAACGCTGCTTCCGGTGGCAGCCGAAAAAAACCCATTGTTGGATCGATCAACCGACTCAAACCATTCAAAACACCCAACCAATCCAGGACAGAGGCAATCAACGCGATCGCCAAAAAGATGGGAATTGCATTGGTGAAGAACTGATTGAGGCTTCCCTTTGTTTCCCGCCAAATGGCTGACCATCGAGGAACTTCCAGGAAAGTGCGATGCTCAATCATTAGCTGGTTTTGGGGAGAACGAGCCGATTTGGGCGCAATCAGGCGCGTATAAATTAAGGTTGTAATCGTCAGGTAGACTAGGTAAGGAATCACTAGGTAGGGTAAGTTTGCCGCACTGAACACCCCCAATGTGGCACCAAACTGGTAAGAACAGGCGGAACCGAAAGCGATCGCGGAAGTACAGGTTTTGCGAGAACAACTGGAGCAGGCACGGGTGCTGATAACGGCTGGCACATTACAACCAAACCCCATAATAATGCGTACCAAATCTCGTCCCGATAAGCCGAAGGGACATAACAACGGATGCAAAGCAATGGTAATTCGTTCGACTAAGCCACTGGCTTTGTAAGTACCCAGAAATAGAGCATAAAGAATGACCGTCGGCACTGCCCAAACAAACAGCAATGGTCCCATTGTTATCAAGCCATAGCGTCCAATCAAAATTTCCTTGGATAGAGATGGTAAGCCAGAGAGGGCTTCTACAGTTGGGTTGACCAATCCCTGTACGAGTGGATCAACAATCGCTGCAAATGTATTGGCAAAAAATACAGTAAGGACGGCGGGTATCAGCAGCAGAGCGATCGCTAACAGCCAACCTAAACGGGGATGCTCCAGCAAAGTTGGATGTGGTTCAATCCTCCATCCCAGTGAAATCGGTTGCGGTTGAGTAGAAAATGCAGTGGGCTGCTCAATCGCAGTTTGAATTTCCTGGCGTTGAGTCGCGGTCAATTTTCGAGCATTAACGGTTATCAACGTGAGATTAGCTGCCTGTTGCCAGCGGCGAATAACCTGCTGGGTAAATTCAGATGGCAACACCTTATCCCAAAATGTCATTACCACAATACCCTGTTTGCCGTCGACCAGGGGCAGTAAATCCGCCAGATCCTCATCAGCATGAGTTGCTTTCACCACCAACAAGATCCTGTCACCCTTCTGTAATTGTTCTAATGCAGATCGAGTGGTTGTGGTATCAGAACGATACAAAATCCCAGGTGTATCGATAAACATCATATCGTCTCCCATGTAGCGCTCACAGGTAATTGTAGAGCCACGAAAATTGCTGCTGTAGGGTGCGCAATGGGTCAGAGAGGCAATCAACTGAGATTTGCCGGTATTCTCTTTCCCAATCACAACAATTGTGCGTTGAGTGGATGCAGTGGAGTGAGACATGGGGAAATGGGGAGTGAGTTTAGCAGACACAGTCATTGTCGCAGCAGGAGAGATCCTCTAGAAACATCCCTTCCTGTCGGTAAATCTCAAGAGGTGTGGTATCAATGCCGAGGCGTTGGGCGATCGCATTTGCAACAACAGCAAAACGCTGGCGAAACTTGTAGATAAAGCAGAAAATGACGTTGCTGTGCCGTACAGAAGGTCCAACTACAAATAATCCAGGGGTGATGCTAGATTCATCCTCTTCAGTTAATCCAGCATAGCCTTCAGACCAGTCAAACAAATGGGCAATTTGTTTCAAACTGCCCTCAAATCCTGTACAGAGAATGGGTTGGGTAGGTGACACCCACTTGTTATATTCGCTATAAATGGCATAGCCACCAGAAACGGTTTTCACTTCTTCGACCGCAACATCGCCAATCAGATCTAGCCGCCCAGTAGAGTAACAAAACTCGGCTCGCTCTAGGGTATAGGGAGATAAGGAAATACTGGGATCAACATGGGGGTTTGCCCAACTGCCAGTGCGATCTAAAACTTTGACTTGTTTGTTTAATGCAACTAAATTGTACGCAGCATCCATGCCACTTTCATAGCCACCGATGATCGTAAATTCGTCCCCTGACAAATGAGTCCAGGATTGAACCTGAGAATTATGTAAACATAAATCTGCACCAGGAAAAGGAGTTAAGTTGGGATATTGAAATTCCCCAGCAGCCCAAATCAGAAATTGGCTTTTGAGAATGCCATCAGGGACATGAACCAGGAATCCTTTGGATTGGGGTAAAGGTTCAATCTTTTGAACTTCAACGCCTGTATAAACCAGGAACCCAAAATAATCTGCAACCTTCTCTAAATACTGAGCATATTGCTCGCCCGTCAGATGTTCTCGCCGAAAGGCAATTGCAGGAGAAGTTTTGGGAACGATCGCGTTCAAATCAAGATTTCCAAAACCATGACTGGGAAAAGATGGGGTAATGAAATGCATCTCCTGGGGCCACCGCCGAAAGGACTCACCAATTTGATGCCGCTCCAGGATGGCAAAGTTTTCTAACCCCAGATCTGTCAGGACAGCACCAACGCCAATCCCTGCTGCACCTGCACCCACAACAATGACATCAAATTCTTCCAGCTTTTCCATGAGGCTCAAAGACAGTTAAAATGATAATTATTATCATTGTACCCAGCAATTCTAAATATTGGCTGACTAAGAGGAATTGACTGGACGAATGGGGTCATTTCAGTTATCAGTTACCCCATCGATAAATCGAGGGGCTTGAAATAAAGATGCAGTGCGATCTTGGGGAGCTGTGTTTTGTAGACGGTAAGCCCGAAACGGTGGCTCAAAATACATCTTGATTGTTTTTCATATTAAACAAAAGAGGCTTGCATCCATTCACTTCAGGGTTTTCTTCACTATCCCCCCACAACCTATCTCTGCCCCTACCTCGTTGGCGCAGCCGCCCTTTCAGGGCTAGGGGTTTGGTCAACTATGAGCATAAGCTTTGCTACGGAACGTGCCCACCGCTCGGCTAGTTCATCCGTTTGTTATGTCTCGTCACAAAGGACTTGATAACGTAGACGAAGCACCTTCGAGGAAAAGAGGTATGCCCTCCTTGTTGGCAATGAGTCCATCAATTGAAAGTGGTGGGCAGCGTCTCCGATGAGTACTAGCCGAGGCTGACAGTAGCGACGGCTACGTATGAGGCGGGCAGGAAACACCAGGGGGTCATTCAACAGGGCCGAGAACGTCCGAAAAATGGGTTTTGAATGATTCTCCGCAATCCCGACTGTTGGAGAATTTGTGCTACTTTAACATAAATATAGCCCAGTAGATTATCTCAACAGTCGGGTTGACGATCGAGAAACTCAACCCAAGTTTTGGACACTCAGCAATTCTTGTAGAAATGAAAGTGCTCCACCTCAATTTGATGTCCTATTCTGTTGAAACGCTCCAATCGCAGCACCAATCGCAATTCCGATGGCGACACTAACACCGATGTTATTAATGCCCACTCCGATTAGCTCCACCCTAGATCCAGAATAGCCTTAGTTTAATTCACAATGTTAGATGAAAGCGCTGCGTGATTTGAGGTGACTCCCCTGAAAAGATGTGGGTTTGCTGACCCAATGTCGTGTCCGAAACAGATTCATCTTTATGATGTATGGAGAGCGCAAACAGTTTGCCACTCAGTGGCCGAAACCGGTGCACATGAATACCACAGAATTCAAACTCAAGAAACACTGGACCCTCACACTCAAAGATCTCATGCCTTGGCTGTAGAGAAGACACAGGGTTCTCAAAAACTGAAATTCTCAGGCCTCTATCGGCAATAAAGAACACCCGACGCGCAGATAACATCCGATCCTCTGTTGAAAACGAATGCCAGTGATATTGCTGATCGGGTAGGCATTCCAAAATCCAAGAACTTCCAGTCGGAACGTGGCTCTTCTCCGAAGCTCCTTGATTGAGCACAGAATAATTACTGAGCCTCGTGTAAATTTCAGAAGCAGCCTCAAAGACTTTACCTTCTTGGTCTCGAAGCTTAAGCAACGTATCAAAGCATAAAATTTGCTGTTCTACAAGCGCTTCGCTGTTCGATATAAGAGTTGCAACTGCAAGACTACTCATTTTAAATCAATTCCCCCACGAGATCGGGTTGATGTGGTCGTAAGCATTGAGCTAAGGCACTAACTGCTGAATGCTGAGTGCTAATAGCTGATTTCTAAGTATCTATAGACTTATCGCGGTCATAACCAAGAATTATGCAGGAAATTTTCAAGACCAGTAAGCGGTCAGTGGTCAGTGGTCAGTGGTCAGTGGTCAGCTTATTTTATTCAAAAGCACCTCAGAGTGTCACAGGCTGGAAGCATGTGATGTAAGGCATAAGCTGATGGCTTATCACTGATGGCTGATAGCTGAATGCTTACATGTGGTCTATCCCAAGGTATAGAACCTATAAGGGAAGGGTAGGAGAGTATCAATTGTTACTAAATTAGCTCACTCATGGCTGAAAATTTTGGCTAAAGAATGAATTAAAACAGTATAATTTTGGATAAATACAAGCAGGACCATACACTACTCTTAACACATATCCAAAGGTATTAGTAGAGTACTTTGAGTAAATTTACATTTTTTCTCTACATGAGGTAAATTTAGATAATGGATAATATTGATCTGGTTAATTCAGATAAGTCAATTCTATTTACAGCAGATGGAATTCATATCCCAAAGTATAGAACCTATAAGGATAGGAGAGTGTCAATTGTTACTAAATTAGCTCACTCATGGCTGAAAATTTTGGGCAAAGAATGAATTAAAACAGTATAATTTTGGATAAATACAAGCAAGACCATATACTAGCCTTAACACATATCCAAAAGTATTAATAGGATACTTTGAGTAAATTTACATCTTTTTCTATACATAAGGTAAATTTAGATAATGGATAATATTGATCTGGTTAATTCAGATAAGTCAATTCGATTTACAGCAGATGGAATTCAAATGTCTCCACTTGCATACTCGCAGCTTCTGTATAAGCTTACAAAAAGCAGAAATATTGAATGTGATGTATATTCACTTGGCGGTATTATTAGTGAGTTTGAAGCCAAATTTGCTGATTTACTTGGCAAAGAGGCTGCCGTTATGATGCCATCAGGAACGCTATCCAATCAAATCGCAATTCGGGAACTTGCTAATCATAAAGGAAGAGTGCTTGTCCAAAAAGAAAGTCATATCTACAATGATTCAGGTGATTGTTTACAAACGCTCAGCAGATTAAACTTAATACCACTTGCTCCTGATCAAGCTACATTTACTTTGGACGATGTGAAGCAAGTTATTGACAAAGCGAAAACAGGCAAAGTTGTAACAGAAGTGGGTGTCATTTCTATTGAAAGTCCAGTGCGAAGAAAATACAATGAAATTTTCAACTTTGAAGAAATGAAAAAAATTTCAACTTTTGCCAAAGATCAAGGTATTAGGCTCCACTTAGATGGAGCAAGATTATTTATTGCATCCACTTTTTCTGGTATATCCCCAAAGGAGTACGCTTCTTTGTTTGATACAGTTTATGTTTCACTGTTTAAATATTTCAATGCTGGCTTTGGAGCAATATTAGCCTGTTCTAACGAGTTCGCAAAAGATTTATACCATGTACGGCGAATGTTTGGGGGTAATATATTTCAAATGTGGCCATCTGCGGTCATAGCCCTCAACTTTCTTGATACATTTATGGATGAACTGAGAATGGCTATCAAGCTAGCAGATGATTTTTTTGATTTAATCCATAAAAATCCATCTTTCAAAGTTGAGAAAATTCCCAATGGTAGTAATGTCTTTAAATTGCATGTATCTGATGTTGATTTGGATACATTTAGGGATACGTTAGAAAATAAAAATGTTTATCTTCCAGAGCCAGAACCTGATAGCAATACTTTCTTGCTTAGAATCAATGTAACCTTGAATCGCATCTCTGCGGATAGACTGGCACAAATATTTATAGAATCATTACACGCTTAGAGTAAAAAAGATCGATCCCGCACCTCAAAACCCCGTACTCAAGCCTTAAAAAAATTCCCGATAAATGACCGATCGAGTATCTTTTAGTTTAGCTCGATCGGTCATTTATCGGGCAAGAAATTTTGCAGGTTATATCGACGATCAGTCTAGCGGTGGTTTGGGCTTTCAAGACGGGTTTATGACTCAGATGACCTGCCCAAGCATTATAGCCAATGACCAGCAAATTACTGGCAATAAAATCCTGATGCCAATTCGATTCACCGTTTGTTTCACTCATTTAGAGACCTATAGTTTGAAAACCACAGGAATTACGCAAGGACACTATAATATAGCGCCTTTGCGTAATTCCTGAGCCAATCCAGTTGAAATTTAAGGTGAATTACCGATGATTAACCGCAAAGCGGTATAATCGCGGCTTCGGAATTTATAGGGGACTGCTGCCCATTACCTCCCAGTAAGGAAAACGCTCCAAGTGTTATAGCTCAGCGGCAAGAGGTTGGTCGCGACAAAGGAATTTTGCCAGTTTGCTTGAGGTTGATGGGTCACGATTGAATTCCTTCTTGGGATTTAGGAGAACTCGCGAGCGTAACTGTTTCAGAACGATCGGGTTCAGGGTTGGTGACTTCCATCATCGGCATATGAGCAAGCTGATTCGGTTGTGTTCCCCAAAAGCCAGTCATCAATCGCAGCATCAATCGGCGTAAGAGAGAAAAGCGCACCATCAGCCGCAGTACCCAGCGCCGCAATACAACAATGGGAAACCAGTGGTTAGAGAAAGTGCGGTTGAGCATATCCGTAAATAGTAGCATCACCCAATTCTCAAAGCGGCGGCGACGACCGTAATGCTGCAATATCCTGATGTCACCCAGGTCCTGTTGCTGTTGCATTGCACTAGACAATACCTGTGTCAGCATCGCCGCATCCCGAATACCCAGATTCAACCCCTGACCAGCGACCGGATGACAGTGGTGGGAAGCGTCTCCGATGAGTGCTAGCCGAGGCTGACAGTAGCGACGACTATGCATGAGGCGGGCGGGAAACACCAGGGGGTCACTCAACAGGGTCAGCGAACCCGAGTGTTCTCCATAACGCTCTTGCATGGCGGCCACAAAATCATCTCGGGGAAGTTCTATGAGTGCCTTCGCCATCTCGTGAGGAGCAATCCAGACAATTTGACAGCGATTGTCTGGCAAAGGCAAAATAGCAAAGGGACCATCAGGCCAGAAATGCTCGTGGGCAATGTCCTGATGAGATTGCGTTGGGGACACAAAGGCCGTGATGCAGGACTGCCAGTAATTCCAGCCGTCGGTTTTTATCCCAGCCTGCTGTCGAATACGGGAGTTGGCTCCATCGGCAGCAACAACTAAGGAAGCTCTCAGACGCCGTTGCCCCTGCTCGGTTTCGACTAGCACTTCAGCCTGTCGAGCGCCGTAGTTGACGGTCTGCACTCGCGCGTTGTAGTAGCAGTAGAGGTGCGGATCGGTAGATGCTTGCTGGCGCAGCACCCCTTGCAACACCCGATGTTCCGCGCAGTAGTATGTGGCGGGTTTTCCAAAGTCCGCAAGGCCCGCAAAGCTCCCCAAGTCGGTTGGTGTGAATAGGACGCGATTGGGGTGGTCAGCGTCCGATAATACCACCTGGGAAAAATGGGAAATGGCCGGAGCAATATGCTCCCAGAGGCCGAGACTGCGGAAAATTTTAGCAG
The DNA here is from genome assembly GCF_900185595.1 of Calothrix rhizosoleniae SC01. Taxonomy (GTDB): domain Bacteria; phylum Cyanobacteriota; class Cyanobacteriia; order Cyanobacteriales; family Nostocaceae; genus Calothrix_A; species Calothrix_A rhizosoleniae. The sequence goes on along the minus strand of NZ_FYBH01000157.1, from coordinate 15,829 downwards.
ACAGGGGCGCGAGGGCATAGGCACGGGGGCGTTCGTCCACCGCCTGCTCGGATTGGGCTTCGATCACGGCAACCCGTAAGCCAGATCTCCGCAACCCACAAGCCAGGGTCAAGCCAGAGATACCGCCGCCAATGATGATGAGGTCATAAGTGAATTCACTCATGAAGACACTAAGTTATGGTTATTTTGTTCGGAAGTCTCGCTTTGAATAGAGGCGTTTGAGGAAGCCACCCGCACTGCCCGGAACATACCAAAGCGACACAATCCTGCACCAAAGGCAAGGCGCATCAATAGGAATGTCGGCACTTCCCGCAGAGACTTAATAAACCCAACTAACCCAAATTTCAGCAGTCCTTTCGGGCGGACAATGCCCTGCCAGATTGAATCGAACCAAGCGGGTAGGGTTTCTTGGGTCCAGTCCGTGGTTATCACTTGATCAGCGACCAGCCCGGTGGCTTCCAACTGTTCCGCAAAGCCTTCAATGCTCGAAAACGCCGGATGCGACCATTGATCGAGCAGTTGTTTCATCACCGGGCGCTCCCATCCCTTCAGGGAAACCTGGCGATCATCCCGCTGGTTCCAGTCGGCCACCACCAAAATGCCGCCCGGTTTGAGGACGCGCAGCATCTCCTGGGCATAACGAGCTTTGTCGGGCATGTGCGGTCCCGCCTCGATCGACCAAACCACATCAAAACTGGCATCTGGGAAGGAGAGGTTCAGGGCATCATCCACCTGAAACTGGGCGTTCACATCCGGGGGTGTCAGTTCCTGCGCTCGCCGTACTTGTTGCGGGCTGATTGTAATGCCCGTTACAGCAAAGCCATACTCTTTCGCCAAGATGCGACTGCTGCCACCAATTCCGCAACCCACATCCAACACCGTTGTCTCTGGAGGCAATGTCTCTAAACCGCCCCATTTGACCATTTCATGCACAAAGTCATGTTTGGACTGAATGAAATTTTTACGTCGGGGCGGGGAGCCATAGTGGCCGAGGTGGATGTGTTCGCCCCAGTAAAATTCTAGAATGCCGTCATTCGTCCAGTCATCGTAGGACTGAGCAACCGAGGAAGAAGATTCGTACGTGCGAGGCGTGAGCAGGTAGACAGCGAGTCCAACGACGAGCAAAAGGAGGGCAAGACTCAAAGCCCAAAGCAAAAGGTTCATAAGAAAGATTTACCGAAACAATTAAACGATTAAACAATTAAATAATTCAGGTTTAAAGTCTCCCCTTTCAAGAGGAAAAAAGGGGTCGTTTGCGGAGCAGCCCGTAGGATAGGATGGCGAGGAGACCTCGCCATATCCAATCAACCAAGAGAAATAAACTTTTTCCTTTTAGTCAATCCTCCCTTTTAAGGAGAGGTAATTATCCATGATCCATTATTGAAGGGTTTTACGATTTACGGTATGGGTTTGAAGGCAGTTGACCTGCAATCGCTGCCCGATTATCGACATCGAAACGGCGCGGCGACGTGGAAGTCCGCCGTTGCATCGGCAACCTGACGGTGCATCGAACCAGCGATGCAATCACCATAGGAATACCGATAACAATCACGCCACAGACCATCCCACCTCCCAGAATCAGACGATCGCGCCAGTGAGCTAGACGGTGCCCGCCATCCTTCGGGCATTGCGGTTGACTTCGCTGGCGCTCGGCTTTTCTCACCGCCTGCTTAACGAACGGGTGAGGGGCAGTGGGGATTTGTCCCGGACGATGGAGATACTGCTTCAGCTGACAGATTTTGAGGTCAGCGTCCAGGGTTGAACGGGGCTTCCCCTTTCTGGCACTAAGTAATGGTAATTGGTGTCGGGCCATTACTTGGAGGCCATAGCGCGAAGTTTTGTCGCAGTCTCGACCATATTGATGAGGGAAGGCTTCACTTCGGACCATTGACGGGTCTTGAGGCCACAATCGGGGTTGATCCAGAGGTTCTTACGCGGAAGCACAGCTTCCGCTTTTGACATGAGGTTACTCATTTCATCGGTGGGGGGCACCCGTGGCGAGTGGATGTCATAGACACCTGGGCCGATCTCATTTGGATACTTGAAGTCCACGAAGGCATCGAGTAGCTCCATATTTGAGCGCGAGGTTTCAATCGTGATGACGTCGGCGTCCAGGGCGGCGATAGAGTCGATGATATCATTGAACTCGGAGTAGCACATGTGAGTGTGGATCTGGGTGTCATCTTTCACACCACAGGCACTGAGGTGAAAACCTTTCACTGCCCAATCGAGATAGTGATCCCACTCGCTCCGGCGTAACGGTAAGCCTTCGCGGAAAGCAGGTTCATCGATTTGGATGGCGGCGATCCCAGCAGCTTCAAGATCCACCACTTCATCGCGAATGGCCAGGGCGATCTGATGCGTGGTGACGGAGCGCGGCTGGTCGTCGCGTACGAAGCTCCACTGGAGGATCGTAACTGGGCCGGTGAGCATCCCCTTCATCGGACGATCAGTCAGCGATTGAGCATACTTAGACCAGTAGACTGTCATGGGCTTGGAGCGGCTGACATCGCCAAAAATGATCGGCGGCTTCACGTAGCGAGTGCCAAAGCTCTGCACCCAGCCGATGCTGGTAAAGGTAAAGCCTTCTAGATTTTCGCCAAAGTATTCCACCATGTCATTGCGCTCGAACTCGCCGTGAACAGGCATATCAATCCCGATTTCGTCCTGGAAAGTAACGCATTGAGCAATTTCTTCTTTCATGAACTGGTCGTAGTCCGCATCGCTTAGCTTCCCTTTTTTCCACTGGGCGCGTGCTTGGCGTACTTCCTTAGTCTGAGGGAATGAGCCGATAGTCGTGGTCGGAAATTCCGGCAAACTGAGTTTTTGCCGCTGCTTGGATTGGCGTTCGACGAAGGCTGAGGCGCGGTCGAAATCGCTGGGCTTAACTTCAGCAAGGCGCTTTTTCACAGCGTCATTGTGGATACGCTTGCTCGACTTACGGGACGCAGCGGCGGCATGGTTGGCTTCAAGAGCTTCCGCACTGCCGACTTCATCGAGAAGCTGCCGGAGTTCGGTGACTTCCATGAGTTTCTCGTCGGCAAAAGCCAGCCAGCTTTTCAGTTCTTCATCAAGCTTCTGTTCGTTTTGCAAGGTAACGGGCGAATGCATCAGCGAGCAGCTCGGTGCGACCCAAAGCCGATCAGCACCGACAGTAGCCTTGGCTTTCTGCAAAACTTTTAGTGAGGCATCGTAATTGTTCTTCCAGACATTGCGGCCTTCGACGATTCCTGCGGAGAGAATTTTGTTCTGCGGGAAGGTGGCCAGAATAGTATCGATGTCCTCCGAACCCCGCACGAAATCAAAGTGCAAAGCGTCAACCGGCAACGCGAGGTAGTCGTCAAGATTATCTCTCACACCACCGAAATATGTGGTGACGAGCAGCTTTGCTGAACCTTTGGCCTTGGAGAGACGATCGTAGGCCGCTTTCAAAGCGTCGCGCTGCAGGTGGCTCAGGTCAGTGGAAATAATAGGCTCATCGAGCTGTATCCATTCTGCCCCTGCGGCTGCAAGCTTACCGATAATCTCTTCATAGATGGGGACAAGGTTATTGAGGAGAGTCAATGGATCGAAGTCCGGGTTGCTAGAACCTTGCACCTTACCTAGGGAGAGGTAAGTCACGGGGCCGACGAGCACCGGCTTCGCATTAATCCCCAGTGCCTTGGCTTCCGCGAACTCATCGAAGACTTTGGTGCCGCTAAGGGAAAATGTTGTATCTGCCCGAAACTCAGGCACAATGAAGTGGTAATTCGTATCGAACCACTTTGTCATCTCGCTAGCGAAAGTGGAAACCTTGTTCGTTTGGCAGTCCTTCTCGTCTTCAACCAAAGAAGCGCCACCCTCGGTACCACGAGCGATGGTGAAAACGGTGTTGATATCCGTTTGCCCACCTTGCCACTGGAAACGCGATGGCACATTGCCAAGTAGGCAGCTCATGTCAAGCACTTGGTCGTAAAAGGAAAAGTCGTTGACCGGGATGAGATCGATGCCAGCGGTCTGTTGCTTCTTCCAGTTAATTTCGCGCAAGTTCTTGCCCGTGGCGATCAACTCGGAAAGAGTCATATCACCTTTCCAGTAGGCTTCCGTAGCCTTTTTTAACTCACGCTTGGCTCCGATGCGAGGGTATCCCAGCGAATGTGTTTTGATTGTGATCCTATTGCCTTTACTCATAGAACTTGGCTCCGATGTGAGGGTATTCCAGCAAAAGAAATTTGCTGTTTTCCTTGTTGCTTATTGGCATGAATATTATGGTATCAGCCTTGACCGATGAAGAAAAATGGTATTTACTCATGGAATAATGAACAAAATTCATGGAAAGCTGATGGCATTTCTCGAACGCAGCCACCTTGAGATCATCCGCGCGGTTGACTTCCATGGGACTATGACCGCCGCCGCAAATGCGCTACACTTAACACAATCGGCACTGAGCCACAGCATGCGTAAGCTGGAAGATCAGATAGGGGTAAAGCTCTGGTATAGGGAAGGACGTAGCCTTCGCCTCACTCCGGCAGGAACTCATTTGCTGACCACAGCCAACCGCCTGATTCCCCAGTTTGTCCACACAGAAGAACGATTAGGACAGTTCGCTCGTGGTGAGCGGGGAACATTAAGAATTGGTATGGAGTGCTACCCCTGCTACCAGTGGCTGCAGAAGATCATCACCCCCTACTTGCGCGCCTGGCCATTGGTGGATTTTGAGGTCAAACAGGAATTCCAATTTGGCGGCATCGGTGCACTCTTCGCCCATGAAATCGACTTGCTGGTGACACCCGATCCGCTGCGAAAAAATTCACTACACTTTGAACCGGTCTTTGACTATGAGCAGGTTCTGGTGGTCCCTTCGGATCATCCACTGGTCGAGAAGGATCACGTCATCCCCCAGCAGCTCGGCGAGGAAGTGCTTTTCACCTATCCGGTTTCTCGCGATCGCCTAGATATCTACACCTGTTTCCTCGCTCCGGCGGGCAGGACAGTCAGAAAACAGAAAGTGGTTGAGAGCACAGACATGATGCTGCAAATGGTTGCCTGCGGACGCGGAGTGGCGGCTCTACCACGCTGGCTGGTGGAGGAATTCTCTGAAAAATATCCCGTGCGTGCAGTGCGACTAGGTCTGGGCGGCATCCAAAAGCAAATCTTCTTGGGCGTCCGTCGCACCGAGCTCGAAGTTGATTATCTCAATGCATTTATAGAGCTGGCTCGTAACTACAGTGAGCGTCCTTGAATGATTAGTCAATAGATGAAGCAGATTGTAAGTGTCAGAGGATAGAGAAAGAGGTTGAGTAGGTGAAGAGATAGCAAACTGTTTTGCGGTAAAATGTCATCATTGTTAGTAGGAATACAATGACGGTCATTATTCCTCAATAAACAAGCTATATATCCCACATTCCGCACGTAGAGGAAAACTTTTCGATATTTTCAAAATACTTGTATGGTAAGGGTTTTCGGAAATTCAGCTTTATAGCGATAAGCCTAACGGCATAGCTTCGCTTACCGCTAATTTTATAATTAGCGGGAATCGCCAAATCATAGCCTATTGATACCATTCTCAACTAATGCTCCCGTTCTTATCTAAGGTGCGGTTACCTTTGGGAATCTCGCTGAATGCACTCATATTCACTGAATGTCTGAAAGCCTTGTTTTAACTGGATTACAAAAATACCAAACTTGTCAATTGAACCTGCGGAATGTGGGATATATATGGGTTACTACGATATTGCAAAAAATCTACTTGAATTTGCTCAGAATTTGTTAAATCTAGGTGATTCTATAGCCAAAAAGGAACTAGAAAAACGTCTACGAATAGCTGATTACCTTGATAAAATTGCAAAATGTATTGATGATATTGTTGCTTTATTTGAGCGTGGTGAAAAACCCTATGGTGGATGTGGTGAGCTAGATGAGTATTTACGAAGCATATTTGATACTCTACAAGGTGTATTCAGCGAGGATGATATCGAAAGGTATGAACGAGTTTTAACGGGCGGTGCCCTTGCTAGAGGAGCATTATTCATTGTCAAAGATGCAGGATCAAAAGAAATTGCTCAAGGAACGCTAGAAGACGCTGCCGGAAGATTTCGTGCCCTTGCGAATAGGCTCCGAATATAAGCTGGACGGTAGTCTAACAATTCGCTTGGAGCGGACTGCCGAAAGACCTTAGTGCATTGCGTATGTTAATTGCAGCCGCTCAAGCAAAACATTATACCGCTTAGTCCTAGTGTCTGGAGTTTTGACTAACCTGTACCCAGGACTTGTCCCATAGTTCAACGGCATAGAGCCATCACACAGTCTTTCATCGTGAGTGATGAAAGCGTAGATTCTCTCTACTCAACTGATCGAGCTTGGTCACTCCCATCAATTTCATATCACGCTCAATCTCAGTGCGCATATTACCTAAAACGCGCTCAACTCCTGCTTCTCCAGCACAGGCCAATGCATAAAGATAGAATCGCCCACCTGAACATGCTTTAGCTCCAACAGATAGCGCCTTGAGCACATGGGTACCGCGCTGAATACCACCTTCGCAAATGACATCAATTTTATCCCCAACAGCATCACAAATTTCTGCGAGTTGATCGAAGGGGCTGCGCGAACCATCGAGCTGACGGCCGCCGTGGTTAGAAACCATAATGCCCGTACAACCAATATCAACAGCACGCTTGGCATCTTCCACACTCATTATCCCTTTCAGTGCAAACTGCCCGTTCCACTGTGCGCAGAGCTTTTCAGCATCATTCCAATTCATGGATTGATCTAGCATCGTTGAAAAGTAATCGCCAACAGAGACTGCTAAATTCGTTCCCTGGGAGACATAGCCAGACAAATGCGGCATATCGAACTTTTCTTTTGTGAAAAAGTTCCAAGCCCATGCTGGGTGCGTCGCAAAACTCATTAAGGAGTCAAGGGTTAATTTTGGTGGCGAGGTAAATCCCGTACGCAAATCACGCTCGCGATTACCACCGGTAATCGTATCGACGGTTAATGCCAACACATTAAAGTTCGCTGCTCGTGCGCGTTCAAGCAACGCATCATTCAAGCCACGGTCTTTATGGAAGTAGAACTGAAACATCTTCGGCGTGTTTGTGATCTTTGCGATTTCTTCAACGGTCACTGTCGCCAGTGAAGACACGCCAAACATTGTGCCATATGTTGCAGCAGCCCTCGCAACCGCACGCTCTCCTTCGTGATGAAAAAGGCGTTGCAATGCAGTCGGAGCACAGTAGATAGGCATGTCTAATTTTTGCCCCATCACCTCAACTGACATATCCACATTTTCCACACCGACAAGCACGTTCGGAATAAGATCACAGTCCCCATAGGCTTCAGTGTTGCGCCGATAGGTCTGTTCATCATCGGCCGCTCCATCGATGTAATCGAAAATTGGTCCTGGTAGTCGGCGTTTCGCTAATTTTCGGAAATCCTGAAAATTGTGACAGTCATTCAATCCCATAAAATACCTCAGTGAGATTTATGTTTACTTGGGGTAAAAGTAGCGAGCCTGTCATCAACAGTTACGCAGCGTCTAAAAGTATTGCTGTGAAAGGACTACAGAAATAAAATTTCGTTTTTACCCATAAATCGACGAAAAACTTTGTTTTTGTAGTAGTACAAATTAAACTTTAAGTTATTTGGTACAGGATTTTACAACTTAGCCACAAGGGTTTCAGAATCCAAAAATTGGGAGGGTTCAAATGATACAGCTTAATATGTGTATTCAGTTGATCAAAATCCCATTTTTAGGATAAAAGTTGAAAAAATTGATGAAACTATCGTCTTGCAAGGGTTTCAGCCGTTGCATAACGGCTCATGGTAGACTCGTTACCTTAAACAGCAAGAAGGCTCACACTTACCGCGAAGCGAAAGTGTCGAGATGAATTGCGAGTGATAGGTAGTTCACTTTCTCCCCTACACCGAACGCTCCACGTTCCTTGGAAGTTGTTCATCTTGCCCAGCACTAACGCCTGGCTGGAATTCATCCCAGGTCTTACGTACTTGCTCGTAGCATTGAGGTGGTGTAATGGGTAGATTTTTCAAGTAAAAGAACATCGCTTGATCGAAAGACTCCAGCAACAATACAACCTCTGTGGTTGGAGAATAATTATCAACAACTTCCAAGATGTGAGAAATCATAAAGTGATGGGGCAAAATTGCAGTCTCAGGAGCCGCTAACCAGGCATTCAAGAACGGCGCAAGGCTAGAACGTCCGACAAAATGGGTTTTGAATGATTCTCCGCCAATCCCCACTGTTGGAGAATTTGTGCTACAAACGATCGCGCCGCGGTTCTGACTGAGATGACCAGCCCAAGCATTATAGCCAATAACCAGCAAATTACTGGCAATAAAATCCTGATGCCAATTCGATCCATCGTTTGTTTCACTCATAAGGAACCTCCGGTATATGGGAAACTCAGCGTCTGTGCCCGAAGGGCAAGCTTCGCGAACAGACCTGAGAGGGAAGCGACACGGGCAAACGCCACTTGCTATAAGTCGGGGAACCCGCCCAACGCAGTGGCTCATTTATTTGCCGTGAAATGATATAATTCTTTTCAAGGTAAATGACCCAATGCAGAGGATTAACTCGTCCTCAAGGCTTCAAGGGCACGTAACCTCCGTAAGATTGCGAGTATCTACAAAAATTGAGTCATTGGGCATGAGGGTGAGTCTACACCTTCTAGAATCGTAACCTCGCCTGAAATTCCACAAACTGAGTAAGTACGCACCTATTTGGGAGTAGCTCAGGGCGAGGGATAAAGCCCAGTCTTTTTAAAGCTGGGAATGTTTACTAGAGACCTCTATGCATGAAAGCCAATCCAGTTGAAATTTAGGCGGCATGAGCTAGCCGATGCCTAGCAATTAGCAAGAAAAATTAGAGGTCGCCTGGATTTCAGCGCGACCCCATTGCCGATCAATCTAAGCACTAAAATATCTAGCGACAGGATGATAGGTGGCAAAAGCAGTGGTAGTTTGCTCTGGATAAAGCTGTTCGCTCTCATCGATGGATATGCCAATGCGATCGCATCCCAGTAATTGCAACTGTGGCACTTGATCCATCACCGTTGGGCAAGCTGGATAGCCAAAACTATACCGGGAACCCTGATACCTCTGGGCTAACATATCGCGAATGTTATCTGGCTCTAAATCCCCATAACCTAATTCCCTCCGAATCCTGGCATGACTCCATTCCGCCAAAGCTTCCGCTAACTGCACTGCTACCCCGTGGAAATACAGATAATCGGTGTACTTGTTGTCTTTATAAAGTTCCTGTGCTTTCTCGGTAGCAATTTCTCCCATAGTCACTGCCTGCATAGGCAAGACATCAAATTGATTCTGTTCTACTGGGCGGATGAAATCAGCAATGCACAGCCGGCGGCCGGATTTCTGACGGGGGAATGTCCAAGTGACAAACGGAGTTGCTGTTGCAGGTGTTAAGCCCTGCTCTATGACACTTGGCTCGTAAACATGAACGGAATTGCCGATGGCTGCACAGGGGAAATAACCATAAACTAGAGTGGGTTCCAACCATTGTTCGGTGCGAATTTTTTGCTTCCATTCTTCCAAGATTGGGTAAACCTTCGATGCCAGGAACCAATCATATTCCTCGCGAGATTGGTCTTTTGGTTTACGGAATTGCCATTGCCCAGCGAACAGTGCCTGCAAATCCATGTGCCAGAACAGTTCTTCTAAATCTAGATCTCCACTCTGAAGAATTTTTGTCCCCCAGAAAGGTGGTGTAGGACGTTCGATATCAATCGCCACATCTTCCGAGCGTTTGGTATCAATGACAGTGGGTTCATCGGATTTCTTCCCATTACCATTGAGTTCTCCATCGGATTTGGACCCATCACCATTGAGTTCTCCATCTGAATCTTCAATCGCCTTGCGTCCCTTTTGGTTAAACTGAGCAAATTCCCCTGTAAAGCCTTCGGTATCCACCCAGGAATGCTGCTCTTTGGCGGGCATCAGCCGATCCATAAAGGTCAAATCGGCAAAAGCATCTTTCCCGTAAATCACCTGCCCTTGGTAAGTATCTTGACAATCCCCATAGACAAATTTTGGGGTGAGTGCCGCACCGCCCAAAATCACTGGGACTGTAATCCCTTTAGCATTAAATGCTGCGAGATTGTCTTTCATAAATGCTGTAGACTTCACCAGCAAGCCACTCATGGCAATACAATCAGGCTGGTGCTGCTCATAGGCTTCGACGATGGCCTCAATGGCTTGTTTAATACCCAGATTGACCACTTTGTAGCCATTATTGGTCAAGATGATATCCACCAAATTCTTGCCGATATCATGTACATCGCCTTTAACGGTAGCAATCAGGAATTTCCCTTTACCGCGATCTTCGTCCTCTCCTTCGATTTTTTCCATGTAGGGTTCGAGGAAAGCGACCGCAGATTTCATGGTTTCGGCTGACTGCAACACGAAAGGCAATTGCATTTGACCAGAGCCAAACAGTTCGCCCACAACCTTCATCCCATCCAACAAGAAAGTATTGACAATCTCCAGTGCTTTATGACCCGCATCTAAAGCCACCTTTAACGCATCCTCCAATCCAATCCGCTCGCCATCAATAATATGTTGCTTCAAGCGTTGGTCTATCGGCAAATCTGCTAAGGAAGGACCCGATCTAGCATCCTTTGTACTCACACCCGCAAAAATTTCCGTCAGCTTCGTCAACGGATCGTAGGTGCAAATATCCCCTTCAAATCCGCGATTGTCATAAATCAAATCGCGACAGACTTGTTGATGTTCTTCGGTAATCTTCGATAACGGCAAAATCTTGGCAGCGGAGACAATTGCCCCATCCATCCCAGCTTTCATTGCTTCATTCAGGAAGACCGAATTTAAGTTGATGCGAGTGGCTGGACTTAAGCCAAAAGAAATGTTAGAGACCCCCAGCATAAAATGGACACCGGGCAGATTTTCCCGAATCAGTCGAATTGATTCGATGGTTGCTTTGGCATTTTCCCGATCCTCCTCAATCCCAGTTGAAATTGGTAGGGCTAAGGTGTCATAGAAAATTTCATGGGGTGGAATCCCAAACTTGAGCGCATCCTCATAAGCCCGTTTGGCGATTTCAAATTTTTTCTGGGCGGTTCGAGCCATTCCCTCTTCATCGATACAGCCGATGACAACCCCTGCGCCATATTCCTTCGCCAATTCCAACACTTTAAAAAATCGCTCTTCTCCATCTTCATAGTTGGTGGAATTGAGCAAACATTTACCCCCAGCAACCTTGAGACCCGCTTCCATTTTTGTCCACTCGGTGGAGTCGAGCATCAGTGGGAGGGTCGTATGCTTCACCAGTCGCGATACCAGTTCTCGCATATCCCGTTCTCCATCACGCCCGACGTAATCCACGTTTACGTCCAGCATATGCGCGCCTTCTTTGACCTGGGATTTAGCGATCGCCAACAACCCATCCCAATCATCTTCATTCAAAAGGGTGCGAACTTTTTTAGAACCACTGGCATTTAATCGCTCGCCAACGATTAAAAAAGAATTATCCTGCTCATAGGTTTGGGCGGAATAAATGGAAGCTGCCGCTGGCGTATAGGAGAGGGGCGATCGAATCTCACCCTCGGTATTTTTTCGCACCGAACGCTCTTTTAGTGGGGTCGTATCCACTGCATCGGCTAAAGCTTTAATATGTGCTGGGCGCGTACCGCAGCAACCGCCGACAATTTGAACTCCATGTTCCGCAATGAACCCTGTCATGGCAGTTGTATATTCTTCGGGGGTCATTTTATAAACCGCCTGACCGCCAACATTTTCTGGTAGTCCCGCATTGGGAATACAGGAAATAGGGAATGGTGAATTTTCTGACAGATACTGAATATGAGAAGTCATCAAATCCGGACCCGTCGCACAATTTAGCCCCAAAATATCAATAGGGAAGGGTTCGAGGATTGCCAGCACCCCAGAAATATCTGTCCCCACCAACATGGTTCCCTGGATTTCCATTGTTACGGATACCATTAAGGGGATTCGTGAGCCTTTTTTCGCAAACACCGCCTCAAACGCACTCAGTGCCGCCTTAATTTGCAGAACATCTTGACAGGTTTCCACAATGAAAAGATCGGCTCCCCCGTCATAGAGACCTTCTGCTTGCACCATGAAGCTCGCTTTCAATTCATCATAGGTAATATGACCGAGGGTGGGTAGCTTAGTTCCTGGGCCGATGGAACCTGCGACAAATCTTGGTTTTTCGGGAGTCGTAAACTCATCTGCACAACTACGCGCTAACTCTGCCGCCTTTTTACTTAGCTCGTAGGCGCGATCGGCTAGATCGTACTCTGCTAGGACTAAGGGGCTAGATCCAAAGCTATCGCTCTCGATCACATCTGCCCCTGCTGCGAGAAAATCACGGTGGACCTTCGCCACTGCCTCTGGCTTGGTGATGACTAAATATTCATTACAACCTTCATATTCCGCTCCACCAAAATCCTCGGCGGTCAAGTTTTGGGATTGCAGGTTAGTTCCCATCGCTCCATCAAAGATTATCACTGGACGATCTGGACTCTGAAGCCGTTGGGTAAATGAACTATTTGGCTGAAGTTTCGGAGCTTCAATACTTAGCATAGGAGTAATGGGTATAGCGGATATAGGCTCTTTCCTGTAACCTTTTTAACCTTAAAGCAAGTCAGTTAAAAAGGTTGAGGAGGATAAGTATGAGAATGATAATCATTATCACACAAACATGAGGATACCTCATATAAGGTAGTTATACCAATTCAAATAATGTTTGCGGCAGATAAATCATTCGTAGTAGAGGTTTAGCAATGCCCATTGGTTTCAACTTAAGGAAAAAGTGAAGATCATGTGAGGATCAGATGTAACCTAAGAACATCTCGATGAATGTTATTTAGGTTACATCATGGCGAGAAACAGGCCAAGAAGACAAGGGAATCCAGACCTGCGGCAACAAAAACATATACCAGCACCACCATTAGAGGAAATCGAAAAACGGATATTTTTATTACTATCACCGGCAAGCTTTAAACTCCTAAAATTCTACAAAAACAAACAAGAACAAAAGAAAAAATTTAGAGACAGAATACTAACTTTGCCAGTAATGATGGCAATAGTAGTGAGTTTTGTGTATCGGCAAATTCCAGGATTAAGAGAAGCAATAGAGGTTTTGTCATAGGGAGGATTGCTATGGATAGACACGATGATAGTGAGTAGCCAAGCACTGTCAAAGCGATTGTGAACAATACCAATAGAAGTGTTTGCACAAATATTTGAGCAGGTAATAGCTCAAATAAGCACACAACCAAAAAATCAAGAAATACCAGAAACATGACAGCCAGTTTTTGCAAAATTTACAGCAATTTGGATTGCAGATGGCTTAACATTAGAACCACTAAGAAAAAACTCAAAGCACTTCAAGGACAAGAAAAAATAATTAAATAAGCTGGATTAAGCAGAATAAAAAAATGGTTTATATTGATTGATGAAACTAATTAGATGATTAAATCCAAGCAATAACTTAAGAATTAGGAAAAATATCTAGCCAAAGAAAAAATAGCCGCAACATGAGAATTGTTTGAAGAATCAAGCGTAGATTATTTAAAATATTCTTCCACCCACTACCATAATCCCACTGCTGGTGTAAAGAAAAATCAATAGAGTTACTTATTTTTTCCGCTTTACTTGTTCGTTGCTGTTTTATAGATAAAAAAGGTGGTGAAATTAAACTAACCATCGTATAAACAGAAAAGATAATCTCCCACCATTTTTGAATATTTTTAAAGTTGGTAAACCTATAATCAGTCCATCCTAAATTCTTGTTTACACTGTCGAAATCCGTATTCTACCCATGTTCTTAACCCATAAATATTGCCTAAATTTTTCTGAAGATCACCTTAGATATTTATTATCACAAAGGAAGTTGCATTCTCAGGCATAGTTTCTGGTTCATTAGGTGGTAGAGCCCTATATATAAACGTAGTCAAATTAAATGTAGAAATGCAGCCTACAAATAAATAAAAAATCTGACGAAAAGACCCTAGGATGTAGGTCTTCAAAGCTCGGTAAATGTTCTGTTAAAGAAGTCGCCGGGAAGCTTACATCATAATTTCTAATTTGATGTAGGTGCGTCACCTAGCAACGACTTCACGTGGATTTAAATTGGGTGATTCTTCATGCTGTTTTTGCCGCTTCAGTTCAAGTAGTTGGGATTCTATTTGCTCCTTCACAATTTGCCGATATTCTAAGAAATGTTCTATCTGAGCGCAAACTGCTAGGTAACTGCTAATGCCTCTAGGATTATGCCGGTACATACTCCAAAGATAAGGCCAGAAAGAAAAGCGAGTTTTTCTAACCACACCTTGCCGCCAACAGATTGTCAACAATGCTCTAATTACCTGCCAATCAAATTTCTTTTTGGCACGCTTGATTGTTTTTTTGCGATTTTTATGACAGGCTGCTTCTCCTAAAATGCGATAGTGGCGATAGGTACGATCTAGGAAACACTGAGGATCGTATAATTGCCAAAATCCCTGACAATATTCCTGGGTAATCTCTTCAATAGGACGAGTTGGCACGAAATTCATCAGTGTGGTTTGATTAATGTTCCCAGAAGTACCATGGAGACGACCCTCTTTTTCCAGTCGATGCCACAAAGCAGTATCGGGGAGAGCCTGTAACATACTAAAAAGAGCCGTGGGAATACTAGTCTTGTCTACAAACTGCACAATGCGATTGCCTGCTCCCGCTTTTTCTCCGTCAAAGCCCACAATAAATCCTGCCATGATGCGCAATCCAGAACTGATAATTTTATGAATTGATTCATCCAGGGGATCCCGAGTATTTTGATACTTTTTTGTTACACTTAAACTCTCTTCATCTGGTGTCTCTATTCCTAAAAAGACGGACCCAAAATTACATGCTGTCATCAAATCCATCAATTCTTGGTCTTTGGCTAAATCTACGGATGCCTCTGTTCCAAATGTGAATGGATAACCACGCTCTTCCATCCAAGGAGCTAACTCTTTTAATAAGAGTTTAACGTTACGCTTATTACCAATGAAATTGTCATCAACTAAGAAAATACTCCGTCTCCAACCCAGTTCATATAATCTTTCTAATTCTGCCAATAGCTGCTCTGGGGTTTTGGTGCGGGATTTACGCCCATACAATACAATGATGTCGCAGAATTCGCACTGGAAGGGACACCCTCGGGAAAACTGCACTGACATTTCTGAATAAGCATTTAGCTCTAGCAGATCAAAACGGGGAATGGGAGTTTGAGTAACATCAGGCTTTTCTGTAGCTCGGAATACCCCGGAAGATTCTCCCTTTTCTAGGGCTTCAACAAACATTGGTAGGGTAATTTCCCCTTCATCCAGGATCAAATAATCTGCTCCTGCGGCTTCAACTTCTTGGGGTAAAGCCGTGGCATAAGGACCACCAATACCCACTTTCTTGCCACGCTTTTTGGCTTCCCGCACTTGTTCGAGCAAATCTGCTTTCTGCACAATCATCCCGGACAAAAGAACCAAATCAGCCCAAGCCCAATCTGCTTCTGTTACCGTTGCAATATTACGATCTACCAGTCGAAATTCCCACTCTTGGGGTAGGATTGCAGCCACAGTGATTGAACTCAAAGGAGGGAGCATTGCTTTTCTCCCAATCAATTTTAGAGTTTCCTCAAAAGACCAAAAGCTCTTAGGGAAAAGTGGGTATACAAGTAAAACTTTCATAGCTATATTTTTTTGTATTAACAAACTCTAGCAGTAAACAGTCAATAATGATACAGCAGTGTATGACATTCTTGTTTCAGATAAATGGTCTAATTTAAATAGACAGATAAGTAAGTCGGCAC
>NZ_FYBH01000159.1 GCF_900185595.1 Calothrix rhizosoleniae SC01 | reverse complement strand
ATTCAGCGCTGCTTCAGCATTCCGTAATGTACCTTCAGCTGTTTTGTCCATAGCTTGAGCACGTTGAGCAGCAAAATAAGCATTGATAATAACAGCGATTCCTCCAAAAAATGTGGCGACAGTTTTTAAGGCTTCTGTTTCATTCTCTATAAGTTTATCTGGTGGAGATTTAGACCAAACAAAATAAGCTATCCCAGCAGATACAACAATAAATAATTTGATATAAGTAAGTCGGCACAATAAAACCAAACTATGTGGAGAAAAGTAAATAAGGCTAAAACCCTTTTTCCCCCTGCTCCCTGCCCCCTGCCCCCTGTCTTATCCAAACGATAATTTTTTACGCCTACCTACTTATACATATAAAAACGCTTTTGACATAATCTCATTTGAGGTAAGATTTGTATTTCTTGATTTCAACGGGAGTTATAGCACTAACAAAGCACGTTATGACATTTTTGAAGCACCAAACCTATGAACAGTAAACTTATTTACTTATTATTTATTACTTGCGCGTAGCGCTATACCCCTCGTATTGCTCACAAGCAGAAAATATACATAAATCACTACCATATGCTTCAATAATTAATTCCCATAAATTATCATCGCCCTCTATGTGAACTTTTGTTATATGATGATAAGAAATTTTGATCAGAAAATTTTAGAACCATAGATGACAGCACATACAATATTTGTTTGTACCACTTGTGCCAGTAAATGGGAAAACGGTAAGCGTATTGGTGAAAGTGGCGGCGAAAAATTACTCAAACGCTTGCAGTCAGCTTATCCCAATTGGCAATTAAATAGAGAATTTGTCATTCAGCCAGTGGAATGCATGAGTGCTTGTAGTCGTTCTTGTGCTGTTTCCTTTGCTTCTCCTGATAAAACTACATATCTTTTTGGTGATATTTCACCAGATTTAACTCCTACAGAAGTTAATGGAGTATTCGATTGTGCTGATAAATACTACGCACATCCACAAGGCTCCTTACCTTGGTCAGAACGTCCTGAACCCCTGAAAAAAGGTATCATCGCCAGAATTCCAGCAGTCTCAACTTCTCTAGAAAAAAATAAGATTGAACAGGAAATGTGCAATTAATAGTTTAGAATTGTCAAGGAATATTTAGAAATTTTATCCCGAAGAAGTGATTACCAAGCTGGAAAATATCACAGATATGGTCACAGATGGAGGTTATTCAAGAGGGGAGCATCCCACTTTTGCAAAACCTAATCATCTTCTGTCATTACGAAGAGGAACGACGAAGTAATCGCAATGGTTGGGATTGCTTCGTTCCTCGCAATGACACTTGAGTTTTTATGATTCAATAAAATCATAAAAACTGGGATGCACCTATTCAAGAGATTGGATTAGTCAATGATTCTGCAAAAGCTGGCGAGGTGATGGAATTGGTTTTCTGAGATATTTATCATCAGAAAAAATACTTAATTACAGCGTCGCCAAAAAGTGAACCATGTGTTAAACATGATTAGTTCAAGGAACTGAATAATTAAGTTTTTCGTCTCCTTGACTAGAATATATCAATGATGTTAATCTCTGTACCTTTAAAGGAGAACTGAGTGAACAATTTACTATCCAAATTAAGAGGTAAACCTCTAGCATTTATTTCTCTTGGTTCATTGTTAATGACAGGGAAGATAGCTATAGCGAAAGAAGCAGTTCAGGCTGTACAACCATTAGAACGTCCAGATGCTACCACTACACCAGTTTCTGCGGACAGTCAAAGAGCTTGTGTAAAACACGAAAAACTCGGTAAATTTTTCTGTGCTAATGCCAAACAGTTATCCCATTTAAAAAAAGGTAATTCCCAAATTGATTCTACCGATTTAAATAATGAAAAGGATTTGCTAGCTGTGACTGATGCAGAGAGTGATGCTGCTGTAGCAATGTTTGGTTGTGATTGTGTGGCATCGATTAACTGTCTACGTAAATTGCGGAACAAATTGCCATAAAATTAATTAAAATGAGTGATTTTTGCATAATTAAATATAGTCGGGTGTAAGTATTTTAAAGGGTATAAGGCGTAAAGGTAGAATCAAAAATATCACTTTATTTGTTGATATATTTGATTCTGCCCTACGCCTTAATTTCAAAAATACAGACCATATCCAATTATTTTTTTGTGGATTACCAAATATCATTATCTGAAAAATAAATGAATCGTCGCTATTTTATTAATTTATTTAGTCTAAGTCTTTTTGTTAGTTGCTCGCCAATACTTTTTGCCGCCACCTATGCAGCTAAACCAAAACCCAAAAATAACACATCTAAATCTAATAATTGGGTTAATGTGGGGACTGTAGAAGAGTTAGATAAAACTGGTCAAATACTTAAAGAAAAAACACCTTTAGGCCCAGTTTTTATTATTGGTAAATCTAATAGTGCAAATTTGATTGCTGTTAATCCAACTTGCACCCATCTTGGTTGTAATGTGGATTGGGAAGCAGAGGAAAATATCTTTTTATGTCCTTGTCATGCTTCTGAATTTACCACGGATGGTAAAGTTCAAAATGGCCCAGCGACGGAACCACTCCCAACTTATGAAGCCAAGATCGAAGGTACAGCAGTGGTGGTGAGACGTGCTTAAATAGGAGGCAGGGGAGCAGGAGAAGATGTGCCTCATTTACCTGCAATCTGCTGTATTTATCTTATGTGCTCAGTTTAACAAGTAGTAGGGTGGGCAGTGCCCACCTTACCTTTCTCGAAGGTGCAAGATTGAGGTAAGGCGATCGCAAATTAATCAGATCAAACTTGAGCAGTTTCCCTGACAACTTTCTCTGTTGATTCTGAGAGTGAGTTAGCTCTGACAGCGCGAAACATGCCAAATCTACAAAGTCCTGTGCCAAATGCTAGCCTCATCAGTAACAATGTCGGTACTTCCCGCAGAGATTTGATTAAGCCAGATAGACCAAAACGAACTAATCCTGATGGTTTAGCTACTCCTTGCCAAATAGAATCTAACCACGAAGGAAGTGTTTGTTTTGACCAGTCTGCGGTGATTACCTCTCCCTCAACTAATCCAGTGGCTGACAAAAGCTCAGAAAAGCCTTCAATACTAGCAAAAGCCGGATGTGACCACTGATCTAATAGTTGCTGCATCACAGGTTTTTCCCAAAAATTGAGGGGAATTTGCCGATCATCCCGTTGATTCCAATCAGCCACAACTAATAATCCACCTGGCTTGAGGACTCGGAGTAATTCTTGGGCAAAAACGGCTTTATCTGGCATATGGGGGCCAGCTTCAATCGACCAAACCACATCAAAGCTAGCATCGGGGAAAGAAAGTGCCATCGCATCATCTACCAGAAACTTGGCATTAACTCCTTCAGGGGTTAACTCCTGAGCCCGTTGCACTTGTTGAGGACTGATGGTAACACCTGTAACTGCAAAGCCGTAATCCTGGGCTAAGATGCGACTGCTACCTCCAATTCCGCAGCCAACATCTAAGACTGTTGTGTTGGGGGGTAATTTATCTAAGCCACCCCAAACCACCATTTCATGGACAAAATCAGATTTAGCAGTCAGGAAATCCTTTCGCTGTACTGGGGAACCATAATGACCTAAGTGGATATGTTCACCCCAGTAAAATTCGAGAATACCGTCTTCTGTCCATTGGTCATAGGAGTTGGCTACGGAGTCTGATGATTGATACCGGCGAGCAGTAATCAAATATAATGCAAGTAACAGGGTTAGTAATGTTAGGAAAAGTCCTAAGGCAGAGAGAAACCAACTCATGGAGATAAAGTCTTAATATTTTTTAATAATTTTATCCCATTACGAGTTTTCCATTTTTGGCTGATGTGTGATTACTTTAGCGAATGATAAAGATTCTTTACCAGTAATCAATCTGGAACCACGTTTGCGAGTCATGTAGCTCCAAGCCCACTGAATCATGACTAATAGTTTGCTGTCAAACTCAATTAGGAAGTAGATGTGAATTAACAGCCAGAATACCCATGCAAAGAAGCCTTTTAACTTGACAGGACCTAAATCTACAACGGCTGCATTTTGTCCGATCATCGCCAGGTTGCCATAATCGTTATATTTAAATGGTTCTACGGTTTTACCTCGCATACGTTTTTGAATTACTTTCGCAACGTATTCACCTTCTTGGGTAGCCACAGGTGCAACACCTGGGAGGGTTTTACCATCATTATGGGAGAAGTTAGCTAAGTCTCCGACGACGAAAATATTTTTGTATTCCTTAATACTTAAGTCTGGTTCTACTATAACTCGTCCAGCGCGATCGCATTCTGCACCGGTGCGTTTTGCCAGAATTCTGCCCATGGGTGAAGCTTGAATCCCTGCTGCCCATAATATGGTCTTTGAGGTAATTTCTTGGACTTCATCCCCTTGTTTGAAGGTAACTATATCGTGGTCAATATTTGTCACCCTAGTTTTTGTGTGTACACTCACACCAAACTCTTCTAGAGATTTGGCTGCTGCTTGTGATAACTCTGGCGCGAGGAATGGGAGGATACGCTCGCCCCCTTGCAATAGTAAAATTGTCGTTTCTGAGGTGTCGATATTGCGGAAATCTTCTTCCAGGGTTTTATATGCCAGTTCTGCGATCGCACCTGATAATTCTACGCCGGTTGGGCCACCACCCACAACCACAAAAGTCAATAAAGCACGGCGTTTTGCAGGATCAGTTTCTCTTTCTGCTGCTTCAAATGCACTAAATATCCGGCGACGAATTTCGATGGCATCTTCCACAGTTTTCAAACCAGGAGCCGATTTTTGCCAGTCATCATTACCAAAATATGAATGCTTCGCACCTGTAGCCACAACTAATGTATCATAGGGTACGAATTTATCTGCCATCATCACTTGTTGTGCGTCTGGATCGATATCATTTACTTCTCCCAGCAACACTTTTGTATTCTTGCTTTTGCTGAGTACAGAGCGCAATGGTGAGGAAATATCACCTGGTGACAAAGTACCTGTCGCAACTTGATATAAAAGTGGCTGAAATAAATGAAAGTTACGTTTATCAATTAGAGTAACGTTGACATTTGCTTTTCTCAGGGACTTTGCCGTATACAGTCCACCAAAGCCACCACCAATGACTACAACCTCATGTGGTTTCTGATTATTAAGTGAATTTGGCATAAGTAATATTTCCTTTTTCCCATGAAACTGTAACTCTTCTTCATACCTATGTAACAAAATATTTAGATTTGTTGCCGTTAGCTTTGAACAATCAAAAAAATCACAAAACTAATCAAAGTTACAGATCAATGTCAAACTGTTTGGGGAAGAAGTTGAGCAATTAGATGGTGTAGTTTATTACTCAGGATTGGCTTGCTTAATTGAAAGTAAAGATTTCGTATACGATAGAAACGTGGATATTGCGCCAATCGCTAAACTCCGTAATCAACTCTTACCTAAACTCCGAGAGAATGCTCCCGTCACAATCTTTGATTTGACGGCGATATGTCTCGTTTTTAGCAATATTCGTAGTATAATTACGTCAGTGAGCTTGGGATAAAGATGCTGGTATTTGAGGCAAAACTAGAAGGAACAAAACAGCAGTACCAATCCCTGGACAATGCTATTAGAACTGCCCGTTTTGTCCGTAATGCTTGCCTCAGATACTGGATGGACAACCGCGATATTGGCAGATACCAGTTGAGTGCTTATTGTGCCGTTCTTGCTGCCGACGAAAACGTTCCTTGGGTCGCTAAATTGAACTCTATGGCTAGGCAAGCTTCTGCTGAAAGAGCATGGAGTGCAATTGCTAGGTTCTTTGAGAATTGCAAGAAAAACAAGCCAGGAAAGAAAGGTTATCCCAGTTTTAAAAAAGAACAAACTCATAGTTCTGTTGAATACAAAACTAGCGGTTGGAAACTTTCAATAGACAGAAGACATATCACTTTTAGCGATGGCTTTGAATCGGGAACCTTTAAACTCTGGGGGACTCGGAACCTGCATTTCTACCAATTAAAGCAGTTTAAGCGAGTACGAGTTGTGCGTCGTGCTGATGGGTACTATGCACAGTTTTGTATTAACCAAGAACGGGTTGAGAAGCGAGAACCAACTGGTAAAACTATCGGTTTAGATGTGGGACTGAATCACTTCTACACCGATAGTCAAGGCAACACCATTGAAAACCCGCGACATCTCCGTAAAAGTGAGAAGTCATTGAAACGGTTGCAACGCCGTTTTTCTCAGACTAACAAGGGTTCTAAAAATCGAGTCAAGTTTAGGAATAAATTGGCTCGTAAACACCTAAAAGTAAGTAGGCAGCGTAAAGACTTTGCTGTGAAGACAGCAAGGTGCGTAGTCCAGTCTCACGACTTGGTAGCCTATGAGGATTTGCAGGTGGGAAATATGATCAGGAATAGACACCTTTCTAAGTCAATTAGTGATGCAGCATGGACACAGTTTAGGCAGTGGGTTGAATATTTTGGCAAAGTTTTTGGGGTGGTAACGGTTGCTGTTCCTCCTCAGGGAACTAGCCAAAACTGTTCTAACTGTGGGGAGGTGGTGAAAAAATCTCTCAGCACTAGAACTCATGTTTGTCCTGATTGTGGTTATACTCAAGACCGTGACCATAACGCTGCTCGAAACATACTTGAGATTGGACTCCGTACCGTGGGGCACACGGGAACGCAAGCCGCCTCTGGAGACATCGACCTCTGTTTGTGTGGGGCAACTCCTGCAAATAAGCCGAGTCGTAGAAAGAGGAAGCCCAAAGAGTGATCTTTGGAATCTCTCGCTACACCTCCGGTTAGCGGGGGAGGATGTCAAATTGTTTGTGAAGGTAATCTTGACGCACAATTATTGAAACGTGTTCTCCCAGAAGAACTACTGAACAATGTTGAAGTTGTCCCTGCGGGTGGAGTCTCTGCTCTTAAATCCCTGGCTCGTTCTTTAATTGTTCGCCGACAATCACCTGTTGCGGTTGTCATGGATGCGGATGTAATAGCCCCAGAGAAAGTTGAAGAACGTCTCAAAGATATCGAAGAAGTAGTTGTCAGCGTTGCTGCTAATACGCCAGTTAAAGTAATTTTAGCTGTCCCTACGATCGAAATTATTTTTTTCCAAGATGACTCCTTGCTTCCTCAGCTACTGGAATACGCACCTGACCAAGATATACTGAAGTTGGCTGTTTACCAACCAAAACAAGCTTTGACTCAATTGATTTCTCAATCGACACAATATGAGAGCCAGTCTCAACTGATTGAGCAACTCACGAATGAAGATATTGAAATTCTCCATAAAACTCCAGTTATCCAAGAGATAATTCAGTTTCTTCAGTCCTTGGAAGAAACCGCCAACGCCTTATGAATGCATCTCTTCCGCAACGCCTTTGAGTCGCTTTAACTGAGCTTGCATATCTGCTTTTGTGAGTTTTTGAGCAAAAGTTTTAAAACCCCAACTAACTAGAGGGTTAGGAATTTGAAATTCAAACCGATTCAATAGCAGAGTCCCATTTTCTAAGGGCTGACATTCCCAGCGATCGCGTCCTGTAAAAAAACCATCGAACTCCCACACTACCAAACCAGCCTTTCTTTCCACAACAGTACTATATAAGGTTGGTTGAAAAATTGGTATTTTAATCAAAAATCTAGTTTTACTTCCCACATCCGTACTCCAATCCCCCACAGGTTCACAAGATAGAGCCGGATTTAGCCAGCGATGCATTAAAATTTGGTCAGTAATACAGTGTTCTACAACTTGTGGTGTTGCTTGAATTTCTATGGATTGTGCAAATATTTGCTGGCTAGACATTTGATTTTCATTTAATTTGTCAAAATTTCAATTCCAAATCTGGAAAACATCTTATAAGATGAATTATAGATAGGACAACAAACCCGTTGCAAAGAGAATACATTGTTAATTTATATCTTAAAATAACTAAGTAACCCTATTGTAAATTTGCTTATGTATTTCTCGTCAGCAAGACAATATTTTTACCAAGAAATTCAGCAATCTGACGAGTATATCGACCTAGCTAAAGCAGCTTTATATATCGCCCAAGAAGAATACCCTCAGTTAGATCCACAAGAATATCTTAATGCTTTGGATACTATGGCAGAGGAATTGAGAGAAGGTTTACCACCTGAGCATTATCCATTAAAAATTATTCAGACAATCAATCAATATCTGTACAATGACCTGGGTTTTCAAGGTAACAAAAATAAATACTATGACCCATGTAATAGTTTTTTGAATGATGTGATTGACAGGCGGCAAGGAATCCCGATTTCCCTAGCTCTAGTTTACATGGAAATTGGTAAGCGGATAGATTTTCCCATGCAGGGCATTGGTATGCCAGGTCATTTTCTCATTCGCCCTCAAGTTCCAGATATGGAAATTTTTGTAGATGCTTTTGAACAGGGCGAAGTAATGTTTTACGAAGATTGTCAAGACAAGTTAACTAAAATTTACCAACAACCTGTAACTCTACGACCGGAATTTTTAGCGCCAGTAACTAAAAAAGAATTTTTAATGAGGATGCTTACTAACCTCAAATATATTTATCTGAATCAGCCACAGTTAGAAAAGGCCTTGGCGACTGTAGAAAAGATTTTATTGTTATTTCCAGATATTGTGTTAGAAATCCGCGATCGCGGTTTACTATCATATCAAACATGTCGTTTTTCTCAAGCCATTAGGGACTTAGAAACTTATCTCGTTAAATCCCCCCAAGCCAGAGATGCTGATATGATTCGCCATTTACTTACCCAAATGGGCCGTTGAAGAAGGCAGGAGGCAGTCCCGATGTCAAAACATTTTCACCACCAAGCATTAAAGAGGGTTATTTCCCCTACACCCCATACCCCACAACCAAGAGTGAAAATACCTTTTTCCGATTCCCGATTCCCGATTCCCGACTCTCGATTCCCGACTCCCGACTCCCGACTCCTGATTCCCCACTCCCTATTTTCAAGTCAGAAGGGCAGATAATACTATAGGAAAATTATGTATACAAAAACATGGGTTTACTTAGTTATATAACTGTATAATCTGCAACTATAACAGCAAGCTCTATCATACTTTTTTGTCTTATTTATTACCAAAAAACCCACAATAATCAATAAAACTAAATAGAAAAGTAAAAAATATTCTTGTAAATAAATTACATGAGGTATTTCCTGGTAAATTATTCCTGGTAAATTCAAAGACAAAACACCAATGAAGTTATCGGGGTGTGAGTTGTTAGTTACAATCTGCTCCGACCAACATCTGAAGTGTTTTGTTTCATAAACACTTAATTTAGAATACCGGAAAACCATGATTACAACTTGGCAAAATATAACCCAAGTGATGGGAACTGGTTTGTCAGTAGGGGTGGATAAATTCTTAGCCCAATCACCCACCTTGTCACTCAATCAAGCTCCAAGCGATGCTGCACAAGGGGTCTTACAACAAATCAATCAACTTCCTAACGCCATTTGGGCAATTGTTATCCTTTTTGTTGGTTGGTTAGTCGCCTTATTGGTGTCTTGGTTCATCAAAAGTATGCTCAATAAGACCAGTATTGACAATCGCATTGCGGCTGGATTACTGGGACGTGGTGCGGAGGAAGAACTGCCAAAGGTAGAGAAACTTATCGGTGGCTTAGTTTTTTGGGTCATCATGCTATTTGTTGTGGTGGCAGTTCTACAAAGACTAGGACTGGAGATTGCTTCTCAACCCCTCAATAACTTGTTAACCCAACTGGTGGGCTTTTTGCCTCGGTTATTGGCTGCGGGGGTTCTTTTGGGGGTTGCATGGTTAATAGCAACCCTAGTCAGGACTTTGGCTGTACGCACCTTAAATGCCTTCAGAGTCGATCAATTGGTTAACTCGCCAGAAGACACGACTCCCAGTTTGAACCAGATGTCTTTGAGTGAAACCATTGGTAATGCTCTATATTGGTTCGTCTTTCTACTATTCTTGATGCCAGTTCTAGATGCCCTAGAACTAAAGCAAGCACTACAACCAATTCAAACTCTAATTACAGAGATACTTGCCATGCTACCTAATATTTTAGGTGCAGCAATTATTTTTGCAGTTGGTTGGTTTACAGCTAATGTGGTACGACGCATTGTTACTAACTTACTAGCTGCTACTGGCATTAATGATCTCGGTAGTCGTTTTGGATTGAGGGCAACTGCTGGTGGACAATCTTTATCATCAGTTATTGGCACCTTGGTATATGTGCTGATTTTGATTCCTGTTGCTATTTCAGCTCTGAATGCCTTACAAATAGCTGCAATTTCTGTACCAGCAATTTCTATGTTGCAAAAGGTACTGGATACCTTACCTGCAATCTTCACTGCTGGTGTAATCCTCACTATTGCCTATTTCTTGGGACGGTTTATCTCGGAATTTGTCACTAGTATTTTGACTAGTCTGGGATTCAACAACGTTTTTACGGCTTTGGGACTACCACTGCCAAAACCCGAGGAAACTGTATCTCCAGAAGGAGAAACTGTATCTACTCCTACCACCCGTACCCCATCAGAAATTGTTGGGATTATCGTTTTAGTGGGTGTGATGCTTTTTGCTACGGTGGCAGCCTTGGATATTTTACAAATACCGGCGCTGACAGCCTTAGTACAAGGCATTTTGGTGGTATTTGCCCAGATATTAGCAGGTTTGGTGGTATTTGCCATTGGTCTGTTCTTGGCAAATTTAGCTTTCAATATTATTACTAGTTCTGGTAACTCCCAAGCATTGATTTTGGGTCAGGTGGCAAGAATCGCGATTATTGTCCTAGTATCAGCTATGGCATTACAAAGGATTGGTATTGCACCCAATATCGTCAACTTGGCCTTTGGTTTATTGTTAGGAGCGATCGCAGTTGCCATTGCTCTTGCTTTTGGTCTTGGTGGTCGAGATATTGCCTCAGAACAAGTTAGAGAATGGTTAAACTCTTTTAAAAGTAGAGGATAAAAGCTGAAATTGTGGGCATTGGTTCACCCATGTTTAACTTTTTGTTGCAATTCATCTTTGATGCGGTTAAGAATTGATTTTTCATCAATACTTGCCAAAATCTTATTAATCACCGCTTTTGGACCATCGGGCCCCCAAGTTGCTCCATTAGCTAAATAAGCTTTGGTAACTTGTCCGATGCCATAGGAAGAAGTTCCAGCTACTGCGGCTTGGGTTAAGGCGACTGACATATAGGGAGCTAAAGACGCACCTCCAGTAGCTGGTGCTGAAATACCCAGTAAGGTTTTTAAAGAACTTAAACCTAAGTTTGCCAGTAATTCACTGGCACTAATCCCGCCCATCCCGAGGGCGATTTTTTGTAACAATTTGACGGCTCCGGCTTCTGTCATCTGGATACCGTAAAGTTTTGATAAACCCAGAATTAGTACTACATCAATTACTGCTCCACTGAGAATATCTACTACTGTCACCGGATTGAGAGCGATCGCTACTGCTTTGGCGATGACAGCTTTCCAAATTAGCTGATTGGCTGCCAAATCCCGAATTGCTAGTTTGCGCTGTACTAGTTGTTCGTTGAGGTTATCGGCATAGAGCATGGTATTCAGGGCGACTAGATCTTTTCCTTCCCGTTGGAGAATTTCTAAGATTTTCAGTTTCAGCTCTTCTATTTGGGAATTACCCGGACGTAACTGCACCTTACTGCTACCATCAGCTCGACGTACTAAGGTTCTGACCATCGGTGAAGCCGCCGCCATGACAATTTCATCTGGTGATAGCAACTCTTTTACCCGGCGATCGCGGATGGTATGATAAATGGCCATACGGTCAGTTTCTGGATATCTATCCACCATATTAAATACCAACAATATGGGTTTACCCACCCCCCGCAATTGGGAAAGAGCCTCATGTTCCAGTTTGGTCATATCTCCAGCAATCACAAACAAAATTAAATCCGCTTGTTTTGCCACTTCTTCAGCTAAAGCAGCCCTGGTATCTCCATCCACCTCATCTAAACCAGGAGTGTCAATTAACTCTACCTGGGTTCTATCTTTGCCGGATAGGGTCACTCGCAGAGCCTCTTGATTTGATACACTAATGTGCCAATTTACCCTCTGCTCTGTACGGGTAACACCATGTAAAGCACCAGTCTCAAACACAGGTTGTCCCACCAAAGCATTGAGTAAAGAAGACTTTCCTCGACCTACCATACCAAAGGCAGCAATTTGTAAAACTACGTTATCTAGTTTACCTAGTATGGTTTCCAAATCAGCAATTTCACTTTCTAATCCCCCTTGCTCTTGGGGTGTTAGATCCAGATTCTTGACTAAATTATGTAGTGCGGTTTGTGCCCTTTGATAGTTGAGTTCCGTTTCAATTTCTGCAAAAGTAAATATGGCACTATCTAATTCCTCCCAATTTTGGGATTGATGAGAATTTTTAATATATGAATTACTGTGATCAGGGTTGGGCATTCGATTTTAGATTTTAGATTTTAGATTTTAGATTTTAATTTGGTGGTTAATATTTCGGTATTGCATAATTGCAGGATGATTTTGTCAGAGAGGATACACCATAATCATCATGTCACCGCGTCACCACGTCCCCGCGTCCCCGTGTCTCCGTTTCCCCCCCTTGTATTCTATCTATAAGGCTAAGTGAAACCAGAAAAATGATCTGTGAGATTTCAGTACTGTCACCCAATCTGGTATTTTGAAAGTAAAGACATTTTGTAGATCTTCTATGGCTAAGTTTCTCTGGAAGTTATCACTCTCAACTCAAAATAGGGGTGAAGTTTATCTGGGATATAGCCTTTTGAGGAGTTAAAAAACAGACGAACACATTTACATTAAGATATTGACTAAATCACCTGTGCGGAAAATCGTTATTGCCGGTAACTGGAAAATGTTCAAAACCCAGGTCGAATCCAAGGAATTTCTCCAAGGATTTCTACCTACCTTGGAAGATACTCCCTCTAATAGAGAAGTTGTATTATGCGTTCCCTTTACAGACTTAAGTATTTTATCCAATAGTCTGCATGGCAGTCGTATTCAGTTAGGAGCGCAAAATATTCACTGGGAAAAAAGCGGAGCCTACACAGGTGAAATTTCCGGAGCGATGTTGCAGGAAATTGGCATACGCTATGTAATTGTCGGTCATAGCGAAAGACGACAGTATTTTGGAGAAACTGATGAAACCGTAAATCTGCGCCTCAAAGCAGCTCAGAATTATGGTTTAACACCGATTTTGTGTGTAGGTGAAACTAAACAACAAAGAGATGCAGGTGAAACTGAATCTCTCATTACCACTCAAGTCAAAACAGCTTTAGTTGGTGTAGACCAAAATAACTTAGTCATAGCTTACGAACCAATTTGGGCAATTGGTACTGGTGATACCTGTGAAGCTAAAGAAGCTAACCGAGTTATTGGTTTAATTCGCTCTTTGTTGACCAATTCTAACGTATCAATTCAATATGGTGGTTCAGTGAAGCCGGATAATGTTGATGAAATTATGGCTCAACCAGAAATAGATGGTGCTTTGGTGGGAGGAGCTAGTTTAGAACCTGCTAGTTTTGCTCGCATTGTCAATTATAAAGTAAATTAAAAAACCACAGATTATACCATTTTGGATGTTGTATTTACTGAATAGCGAAAGTCCAAAATGGTAGTATCCAAATTGATTATGTTAAATATTTAACAAGTCTGGCAAGTTTTCAATCTGTGGTTATCAAGCTCACCAGCACAGTTTCTCATATCATGTCCGGTTAAATACTTATCATTAGGGCTGCAAGGGAGCAGGGGGCAGGGAGCAGGGGGAGAAACTATTTGGGTGATTTTTGCATGGATGGCAATATCATAAGTAATCAGGCGGACATGATATCACTGGTAACTGATAACTGAAATGAGCAATAGCAATAACTTAATGATCCGCGATCACTGTTTCTCCTGGGGACGGCGAACTTATTTAATGGGTGTTTTAAATATTACTCCTGATAGTTTCAGTGATGGTGGTGATTATAACTCAGTGGCTACAGCCTTAAACCAGGCCCAGGAATTAGAGGCAGCAGGGGCAGATATAATTGATATAGGGGGTCAATCTACAAGACCAGGAGCAGAACAAATTTCCCTGAACATGGAATTAGACCGTGTATTACCAGTGATAGAGGCTATCCGGGCAGAAAGCTCAATTCCTATTTCCGTCGATACTACCAGAGCAGAAGTAGCCAAAGCTGCGATCGCCATCGGCACAGATCTGATTAATGATATTTCTGGAGGGACTTTTGACCCAGAAATGTTACCCACTGTTGCCAAGCTGAATGTGCCTATTGTGATTATGCATATCCGTGGTAATCCGCAGACAATGGGGCAACTGACTAATTATCAGAACTTAATTGGGGAGATTAGGGATTTTTTAGCAGCACAAATCGCCGCAGCCATTGCTGCGGGTATTCCTAAGGAAAAAGTAATTATAGATCCAGGGATTGGCTTTGCTAAGAATTACAATCAAAACATAGAGATTTTTCGTCATTTACCGGAGTTACGACGACTTGATTGTCCTATACTAGTTGGACCATCCCGTAAAAGTTTCATTGGTCAGATTTTAAATCAACCCCAAGCAAAAGCTAGGGTTTGGGGAACCGCAGCAGCTTGTTGTGCAGCCATCTTTAATGGAGCTGATATACTCCGGGTTCATGATGTCCAAGCCATGCATGATGTTAGTTTGGTTGCTGATGCCATTTTTCGGGACTCTGTTTCAGGGAACACTAGAAAATAAAAAGAGCTACTTCTGTTTATTGGAAGTCCCGAAGTTTTGGTAATTTAGTTTTCTGCACCTATACCATTGCTATTCTCTTTAGTCCCAGCGACTTCTTCTGCAACTACCTGATCATAGATATCTTTTGACTTACTTGGATCCATGAAAATAATTTTAGCATTTTCACTAGAACTGAGTTTTTGGCTGGCTTCAACATAATCTTGAGCCACAAGATAGCGCAAAATTTCTCTGCTTTCAGGGTTAGAACGAATAGCGTCAGCAATAATCTTTACAGAACGCATAGTTCCTTCCGCTTTCTTGATTGCTGCTTGTCTTTCTCCTTCCGCCCTCTCAATTGCAGCCTGAGTTTCAATTTCTACTGTTCTCTGCACTTCCATTGATTTTTGTACACTCTCAGGGGGATTAATACTTTGAATATCTACCCTCAAAACCTGGACTCCCCAATCATTGGTTATCTCATTCAACTTATCTAGTATGGCTTGATCCATCTCCATTCTAGAAACATTAGTTTGCTCCAAGGTATTTTGGGCAATAACTTCCCGGAGAGTAGTAGTAGCAAGATTATTTAACCCCTCTTGCAAATTGTCGATTTCATAAAAACTCTTCTGCATATCAATAATGCGCCAGTAAACAACAGCATCTACTTCTAAATAGATATTGTCTTTTGTGATCACATTTTGAGGCTGAATATCCAGAAGTTGTTCTCTGGTAGTATCCTCCATGACGACTTGATCGACAAAGGGGACAATAAAATTTAATCCCGGTGGAAGCTTACGGTGTTTTCTCCCTAAGCGTTCAACGAGAGCTTCATTGCCTTCATTAATAATTTTTGCTGAGCCTAAGCCATAACCTATGAGCACTAAAATGATGGCAATAATTGATCCTTCCATATATACTCCTAAATTTTAACTATTAGGGGAATTTACTTTAGGGATTCAGTACAATCTGAGTCCTTATACTTCAGTCTAATCTTTTTAACGTGTAATCTTCTTATCACAAGCGGAGCTAACAAGCAAGATATTTGCATAGCGATCGCAGGATGGCAAAATAATTGAGTAGGGTACATGATCAACTGAGTACACCTAGAAACAAGGATTTGCTAGCTTCCTCTCTCAAGAAAACCTCACCGTTTTACCGCCTTAATAACAAGTATTATTAATAATTAATTATTATGTCAGAATTCACCATAGAAACAGCAAATCAGAATATTAAGCTCGGATGGACATTGGAGCAACGAGATCCTGAATTTATTCAATCCCTAATGCCTATTTTGGAGTGGCTATATTACAACTATTTTCATGTGCAAACCAGTGGATGGCATCATATTCCCGAAAATCAACAATTTTTGATCGTTGGTTCCCATAATGGAGGATTAGCTGCTCCTGATATGTTCATGATGATGTATGACTGGTTTCGCAGATTGGGGACGGAAAAGCCTGTATATGGATTGATGCATGGGATTGTCTGGCAAGCTCCTGCCATTGCTAAAATATTAGCCAAGACAGGAGCCGTGTTTGCCCATCCGAAAATGGCTTACGCAGCCTTAAGCTCCGGTTCTAGTGTGCTGGTATATCCTGGAGGAGCGCAAGATGTGTTTAGACCCCACCATCTACGTAATCAAATTTATTTTGCTGGACGTAAAGGATTTATTAAACTAGCACTGAGGAAAAAACTCCCCATTGTTCCCATGATTTCCTGTGGGGCTCATGACACATTGTATATCATGACTGATGCCTACCAACTAGCCAGTCAATTACATGAATGGGGAATGCCTTGGTTATTTGGTCTAGATCCCACAGTATTCCCAATTTATCTAGGACTACCTTGGGGATTAGCCTTGGGGCCTTTACCTAACATACCCTTACCAGTGCCTATGCATACTCGGGTATGTCCAGCAATTGTGTTTGAACGCTACGGTAGAGAAGCAGCGTGCGATCGCAATTATGTAGATCAATGTTACGAGTTAGTGCGATCGCAAATGCAACAAGAACTGGATGCCTTGACAAGGGTGGCTAAAACACGCATTCATCTACCTTTTGGAAGATAATCCCCTTGTCTTACTAGTAAGTCGAGCATGATCTAAGGTGTTAGGCAAATTTTCGAGCACTGATGTTTTAGTTTTCCCTTAAATGTGAATTCCACACTCAGTTTTTTCACTACCCCGCCAACGTCCAGCTCGCTCATCTTCACCTTCAGCAATTTTGGAGGTAATGGGTTCATCGCCAATACTGGGATAACCTTGGTCATGTAGAGGATTGTAAATTACCCCATATTCTTTCACAAATTCCCAGGTTTCTTTACGTGTCCAGGCAGCAATTGGATTAATTTTCATCCGCCCTTGGTTATCTAGCTCAAAGATGGGCATATTCGCGCGGGTAACAGCTTGATCGCGACGACGACCAGTAATCCATGCTACGGTATTTAACTCTTGTAGACCTCGTAGTAGTGGCTCAATTTTTGTAATGTCGTGGAATTGAGCAATATCTTTATCCCACAAAGCTTCACCATATTTAGCCGCAAATTCTTCACGAGTATTCACGTCGGGAGTTTTGTATAGTTGCAAATTCAGGTTGTAAACCTTTACTACTTTGTCAACCAATTCTAGAGTTTGAGGGAAATGATATAACGTGTCTAAAAATATAACTGGGGTTTGCTTTTTGAGTTCGCGGTAGAGAATATCGGTAATTACTATGTCGTCTACGTTAAAGGCACTAGTTTGTACTAACCCTGTAGATATATTTTCTACAGACCATGCCAAAATATCCCTGGGATGCGCGGTCTCAAATTGTTGATTTAATTGCTCTAGGTCGAAATTGATGCTGCTTGACGTGGTCGAAGAAGTCATAGATTTTATTTCTCAATCCAACATTTATATACCTCTATTGAGAGTAATTTTACCGCAGAAAGACACATAATCCGGTCGGGAATCCGGTATTTATACCATTTTGGATTTTAGATTTTGGATTTTGGATTTTTGACCTGCTCCCTGCTCCCTGCTCCCCTGCTTCTTCCTGACTTCCTCGTGGTCGGAGGATTTGGGATTGTGGAAGAGCTACTGAATAAACTTTTTACGCTTCCATACCAAAGGAGTTGACCCCAGAGGCACAAGTATTAATTGCTCTGGCTGTGGAGCGAGGGTTGAAAAAACTTTCGCGGTTCGTGTTCATAGTTGTTCTTGTGGGTTAATCATTGACCGAGACTGGAACAGTGCGCTTAATCTTTTAAAGCTTGGGTTGGTTGGACTACCGATTCCTGGCTGTGGAGGCTTAGACGTTGGTCAGCCTGTGAAGCAGCAAGTCTCATTTGTGAATTTGAGATGCTCCCGCTAGATCCTAACGGGTTCGCGGTGAGAGTTGACACCTCTTCGATGCTTTTTTGTTGGTGTTTGCTAACCAATTCAGTATTACTAACCATGTTTATGAAGAAAGTTAAATTTACTTTAAGTTTTACTGTCTTTTTGTCAAGGAATATACTGAATATTGATATTCTTATTGACAGGTTAATAGTTAACAAATGAGGGGTTCTATAACTATGAATGATTCAAACACTCCCAACCCATTAAAAGAATCTCTGTTAATGGGAGTTTTGGTGATGCTGACCAGTGTGAGCGTGATCACAATAATGAATATATTTTAAGCTAAGAATAAAAAATTAATATATTTTTGTAACGAAACCCCAATCAGAAATGAAAGGGGTTTTTGCTAATATATATCTTCCCGATTCCCGACTCCCGATTCCCGATTCCCGACTCCCGACTCCCGATTCCCGATTCCCGATTCCCGATTCCCGATTCCCGATTCCCGACTCCCGACTCCCGATTTTCAAGTGAATGCTGGGGTACAATCAACAGGGTATGTTTTTAGTTGTGGGAGGAATGGAAAGTAGTTAAATGCAGATAATTTTATATAGCAAACCAGGATGTCACCTATGTGAAGGTTTGCAGGAAAAATTGGAAACAATTATCCAAATGGGTAATATCCCCTCTCTCCAACTAGAAATTCGCGATATTATGACCCGTGATGATTGGTTCGGTGCTTATGAATATGAAGTACCTGTACTGTTTTGGTCTAGGGATAATAATGAAGATAACTTGCAACCCATACCTCGTCCTTCTCCCCGGATTACAGTGCAAAAATTGGAACAAATTTTACAGAAATACCTCTAAAGATTTGAAGAAAAAATAAACTTAGTGCAGAATAGGCGCAAGCAAAGCGCGTGATGAGGTTGACAAAGATGAAACTGCGTGAGTTACTAGCTACTTTAGAGGGGATTGATCAATTACCAACACATCCAGCTTTAGATGCTGAAGTTAAAGGCTTAAAGACCAACTCCCATGCTTGCGGTGTGGGAGATGTTTTTATGGGGATGCCAGGAACACGGGTTGATGGTGGGGATTTTTGGCGTAGTGCGATTGCATCTGGTGCTATTGCAGCGATTATTTCCCCCCAGGCAGCAGCAAAACATTCTCCTACTACTGAAAATTGCGTGATTGTGGCGACGGATATGACTAAAGTTTGCGCTCAAATAGCGACTGCTTTTTACGATTATCCAGGCCGCAAGTTGCAATTGATTGGGGTAACGGGAACTAATGGTAAAACTACCACCACCCATTTGATTGAACATTTTTTCCACCAAGCTCAACAGCCCACAGCTTTAATGGGTACTTTGTATACTCGTTGGCCAGGTTTTGAGCAAACCGCAGTACATACCACACCCTTTGCGGTGGAATTGCAAGCACAGCTAGCCGCAGCAGTGGATGCTGGTAATCAGTATGGGGTGATGGAAATTAGCTCCCATGCTTTGGCGCAGGGAAGGGTATTAGGTTGTCAGTTTGCGGTCAGTGTATTTAGTAACCTCACCCAAGATCATTTGGATTTCCATGAAGATATGGAAGATTATTTTGGAGCAAAAGCTTTGCTATTTTCCCCGGATTATTTGCAGGGTCAGGCAATTATTAATGCTGATGATGAATATGGTCAACGGTTAATTAGGAGTTTGGATCCTCAGAAGGTTTGGAGTTATAGCGTCAATAATCCTAACGCAGATTTATGGATGAGTGACTTACATTATCAACCAAATGGAGTTAATGGGCAACTGCATACACCAAAAGGAGATGCGGCTTTCTGTTCACCCTTAATTGGTCAGTATAACCTAGAGAATTTATTGGCAGCAGTGGGAGCAGTTTTACATTTAGGTTTAGATTTACAGATCATAACAGGAGCGATCGCCAATTTTCCTGGAGTACCGGGAAGAATGGAAAGGGTACAAATTAATCCAGAGCAAGATATTAGCGTAATTGTGGATTATGCCCATACACCAGATAGCTTAGAAAACTTGCTGAAGGCCTCCCGCCCTTTTATTCCTGGTAAAATGATTTGTGTATTTGGCTGCGGTGGCGATCGCGATCGTACCAAGCGTCCAAAAATGGGGAAAATTGCCGCCGATTTAGCTGATGTGGCAGTAGTTACCTCCGATAATCCCCGTACAGAAGACCCAGAAAAAATTTTACAGGATATTATGGCAGGTATACCAGCAACTGTAAATCCTATTGTAATTGGCGATCGCGCCCAGGCAATTCAAACAGCTATCATTCAAGCACAACCAGGTGATGGTATTCTCATAGCTGGTAAAGGTCATGAAGACTATCAAATCTTAGGTACAGAAAAAATCCATTTCGATGATCGAGAACAAGCACGGACAGCCCTAGAAAACCGATTCAGTAATGCCAAAATTTCTGGTTAGGTGAGAAGGGAAGAGTGGAAGAGGGAAGGAATGAAGGAGTGAAGGAGTGAAGGAGTGAAAGAGGGAAGGAGTGAAAGAGAAAAAATCTTAATTCCCAACCATCACTCCCACACTCCCCATACCTCCCACGTGGACAGTAAATTTATTACTTAAGCGTAGCGCTATAAATTTAGGATAATTTGGGTAGTAGCGATCGCATTAGCCGCACTCTCTGCCAAATATATATTTTCTGGTGCTAACTGTTGAAAGAAGGTTTTACTGCTTTTATCATTGGTGAACAAAATTACAGGCTTGCGATTCTTCACAGCCAAAGCAACTTCTGAGGCTGTACCCGCACCCATGCCACAGGCTATGATCACATGACTGGAAAGCACGTTAATATTATTACGAGCATTGCCCATGTCAGTAAAAATGGCAATATCAACCGCCTCTGATACCCATTGTGGATGATTGTCAGGCAGAATACCAATAGTTAAACCATCCGCAGATTTTGCACCCTGAGTAGCAGCATCCATTACTCCCACATTTCTACCACCAGTCAGTAAAATCCACCCTTGTTGAGCAATGAGTTTGCCTAATTCAAAACTATTGTCTAAATCAGCTTTTGTAGCCTTTTCTCCTGGTCCCATGACCCCAATAATGATTTTCATCTGTTGAGAGATTTATAACAATGGACATATTGATACTGTCAACCATCAACCATCAACCACCAACTAACAACTAACAACTAACAACCATCAACTATCTTGGTATCTGAAATTTCTTTACCATTGTTCTGCCCAATAAACAATCTCAGAGTTAAATTTATCAATCGCTACTCCATAACTATCACCATGTTGCCATTTAAAATCAGGAGTACCGCGATCGCGTGCATTTAGTACTAAGATTTGATAAGTAGGAGGAAATGTCTGTTCTTCTAATTGATTGGTATAGAAAAAGGTTGTGGGTACGCCTTGAGGTTGATTGGCATGGTCATTAGTGTTACCACCAAGATATTTATATTTAGCTAATTTTTGATAATCTACAAGTAATTTTTTAATCTTACTTGATGGGAGTTTATATCTTACTTGAAAAGTACTACTTCCCTTGATTAAACCAGGGGAATAAATCATGCTTGTCTCTTTGGCATCAGTGGGTATAGTCTGAGGAAAATGCTTGATAGTTTTTTGATTAGACCAAGTTTGAGAGCGAATTTCTCTGTATCTTTTGGTGTTCGTTATTTCTTGATTCTCACTACTTTTACTGAATGCCTCTCGAATAAAAAAAACACCTGCGATTAGACCCACACTACCAAGAAACAATAAAAAGATTGTAGAAATTTGAACAAGAAGCTTATCTGCAAGACTTCTTGTATTTATATACTGTTTCATGCAAATTGAGTGTATTGAATTTTCTGATTCACACACACAATTAATATATTAAATAAGTGCTATTGCGTAACTAGCTATGGATAGATTTACAATTAGTATATAAATACAATATAATCCTTTTATCTATGCACTTAATCAAAACATGAAACACAGTTTATTCTCATCAAGTTGATAACTGTTCATGAATAATGATTAAAAGCAACCAGCAATTATTCCAGCAAGTAAGGTAAAACCAATGCCGACATTTTGCCGGAACATTTTTCCGTAAATAGGATTAGGTAATTCCGGCTGAATTAATTTACTAACCTGCCATATCCATCCCATTGCAGCAATTGCCAAACTAATCCAAAAAACAAAGTTAAGACTTGTGACTATTCCCAATGCAGCAAGTAGCCCTGTAGTTCCCACAAAGAACATACCAATGGCAATGGCAGCATAGTTACCAAAAAATAAGGCACTAGAGTTAACACCAATGCGTTTATCGTCCTCGCGATCGCTCATAGCATAAATGGTATCAAATCCCAATGTCCAGAGTACGGTAGCCCCCCACAACAGCCAAGTCGGTAAAGATAGGTTCTTAGTAACAGCACTCCAACTAATTAGCACTGCAAAACCCCAAGCAATAGAAAGCACTAATTGGGGTATGGGAAACACCCGTTTAGCACCGGGATAAAGCAAAATCACTGGTACAGCTGCTACACATAGCCAGAAGGTAAATGGGTTAAGATAAAAGGCAAGCACAGCAGCACAAGCCATTGCTACCACCGCTACCACAATCCCTACCTTCACAGATAGGGCGCGGGAAGCCAGGGGGCGATTGCGAGTCCTTTCGACTTCTGGATCAATATCTCGATCCCATAAATCATTGATCACGCATCCTGTAGCGCTGGTAGCAAGAGAACCAAGGATAATTGTTCCAACCAATGGTAAAGGTGGTTTGCCTGAAGCTGCTAAAAACACAGCCCACAGAGCAGGAATCATTAAAATCAGTCTTCCTTCTGGTTTATCCCACCTTAAAAGCCGAATAATCGTCCACCAAAGGCTTTCTGTGCTGTTATCTGGAGTGGTCAACATAACTCGTAAATATTATTTTTATAAATTTTAATTCACACATCTTCACATCTATAGAATATCGTTATTTGATATTTATAAAATAGCAATCTCGGATTTGCCACTTTAAGATACATCTAAGATGCAAATTTATTGGTGACTAATTCAGGGATTTTTATTGAGTAATCGGCTGATAATTTTTGGCTCACGGTGGTATTACGCTTTTTAGTGTTGCCAGTTCTAGCATCCCATAGAGAGATAATTTTAGATGGTTTCTACAAGCACTGAGAATTTTCTCAATTCCAACATTGAGCAACAACGAATTATTGCTGCAATTGACATGGGGACAAACTCCCTACACATGGTAATTGTCAGGATTGAACCGAGCTTACCAGCATTTAGTATTATTGCTAGAGAGAAAGAAACTGTCAGATTGGGCGATCGAGAAATTGCTACTGGTAATCTGAAACAAGAGATTATAGAAAGAGCGATCGCTGCTTTACATCGGTTTCAAGAAATTGCCCAATCTCTCCATGCTGAAACTATCGTGGCGGTGGCTACTAGTGCAGTCAGAGAAGCTCCCAATGGTAAGGATTTCCTCCAGCGAGTCAAAGCGGAAGTTGGTTTAAATGTAGATTTAATTTCTGGTCCGGAGGAAGCGCGACGCATATATCTGGGTGTACTTTCCGGCATGGAATTTAACAACCAACCCCATATGATTGTGGATATTGGTGGTGGTTCCACAGAAATTATTTTGGGTGATAGTCATCAAGAAAGGGTACTCACCAGTACCAAGGTGGGTGCAGTTCGCCTTACCAGTGAGCTAATTCATTCTGACCCCATTAGCAATACCGAGTTTCAATACCTACAAGCATATGTGAGGGGAATGTTGGAACGCTCGGTAGATGAAGTATTAGGAGACTTGAAATTGGGTGAATCCCCCCGATTAGTAGGTACTTCCGGAACTATTGAAACCCTAGCAACAATTAAGGCTCAGGACAAGTTAGGATATGAACCTTTCACCCTCAATGGTTATCAATTTACCATCAAAGACCTGCGGGAGTGGGTCAACCGTTTGCGGAAAATGACCTACACCGAACGTGCGTCAATTCCAGGAATGCCAGAGAAAAGGTCAGAAGTCATACTTGCAGGGGCGGTAATATTACAGGAAGCAATGACCTTGCTGGGAGCAGATATAATTACAGTTTGTGAGCGATCGCTCAGGGAAGGTGTAGTTGTAGACTGGATGTTAACTCATGGATTGATAGAAGATCGACTCAGATATCAAGGCTCTGTGCGTCAGCGTAGTGTGCTGAATGTAGCCAAGAAATTTAGTGCTAACTTAAAATATGGTGAGCATGTTGCACAGCTTGTCCTGAGTCTATTCGATCAAACCCAATATCTGCTGCACAGTTGGGGGGCAGAAGAAAGAGAATTACTTTGGGCGGCGGCAATATTGCATAATTGTGGTCATTACATCAGCCATGATGCCCACCACAAACATTCCTATTATTTAATTCGCAATGGTGAATTATTAGGATATACAGAAACAGAAATAGAAATTATTGCCAATTTAGCTCGTTATCACCGGAAATCAGCACCGAAGAAAAAACATGAAAATTATCAGAATTTGTTGAGTAGAAGAGATAAAATATTGGTGAATCAATTAAGTGCTATTTTAAGATTAGCAGTAGCATTAAACCGGCGACAAATTGGCGCAGTTTCAAAGGTAAAATGTGAATATCATCGGGATGTACAGGAATTGCTCTTGCGGGTTTTTCCTGCAAATATCAATGATGATTGTGCATTGGAATTATGGAGTTTAGGTTTCAGCAAGGATGTATTTGAGACAGAGTTTGGAGTACATTTAATCTCTCATTTAGAATCTTCATACACTAGTGTTTGGTGATAATTGATTTGCTAATTCTCCGGAATAAATCCAAAATCCGTCTTCAAAACTTTGCTCATACCAAGTTGCTTTCAAAGATAGTCCGCATGTCATTGCGACGTTCGCGGAGCGGAGGGAAGCAATCTCACCAACTCAAACTGCTACAACAGAATGCAACTTAAGTATGACCGAAAAGTAAAAGGATACAAGCCCCTAAATTTATTTATGGACAAATAATCAACAATTGTGCCGCGATGCATAAGCACAAGGTTCAATAATTCATTACTTCAAGCCCCTGACTTTAGACACACTTGTCATTACCAACATTTTTAATGTGACTGGGTAATAAAATCAGCAGCCCAACACATATCTTGTAATCTCAACCAGCCTCGCCATAAGGTCTGCCAACCAGGTAAAGCATCAGATTTTCGCCCAATAAAACCACCCAAACGAGCGGTAAGCGAAGCTATGCCGTAGGCTTATCGCAATCCAAAAGTCAGGGAGGCTTAAGCTATCTGAGAATAACCCC
>NZ_FYBH01000401.1 GCF_900185595.1 Calothrix rhizosoleniae SC01 | reverse complement strand
AGGTGTACTAGATTCTGATTTTGAGCATAATTGGTAATTGCCTCAGCCACAGGATGGGCGATCCTTTCTTCTGCTGCTGCTGCAAAACTTAACACTTGTTCGGCTGACATTCTACCCGGTATGGTTTGTATCCCGACTACAGTTAATTGTCCTTGGGTTAAGGTTCCTGTTTTATCAAAGACAACTGTGTCTACTTCTGCTAATTGTTCAATGGTTCGCCCACTACGGACTAAAATACCGTGGCGGGTGTTGTGATTTAATGCCCCTAAAAATGCTGTGGGCATGGAAACACGGATACCTGTAACAAAATCTAAAGTCAGGATGGAAGCTGCCCTCGCAGTTTCTTTGGTAATGGCTAAGACAATACTAGCTAAACCTAAGGAAGGTAAAATTAATTTATCTGCTAACTGCGCTGCATAATTTGCCATACGTGTATCATGTACTGGCGCGTTTTGCAGTAATTCAAGACTGGCAGCAGCACGAGTGTTTTTTCCTACCCTGTCGGCATAAATATAAATTTGTCCAGAGCGAACCAGAGTGGAAGCATAAACCACCGTTTCCACTGTGGCAACAATGGGCATTGATTCCCCAGTCAGTTGCTGTTGATCGATGGTAGCTTCACCTTTAATCACTTCTCCATCTACAGGAATTTGCTCCCCTGGATAGACGATGACGGTTTCCCCTGGTTGTACTTCATCGCTTTTAATTTGTATGGGTTTTCCTTCTTTGAGTACCCAGGCGAAATGTCCGATGGCATCGAGGAGGTCTGCTGTTTGAGTTTCCGTAGAACGAGCTGTGCGATCGCGTATTACATCCCCTAGTTCATGCAGTGTAATTACTAGGGCGGGTGTAACTAATCTCCCTTGTCCATAACTTAAACCCACTGCCAGTAAATCCAAACAATCAATATTAATTTTGCGATCGCTCCATAGACTTTGACTGGCTCTTTTGGCTATGGGTAAGGTGACAGTTGCTAAACTTCCAAGAGCAATGGGGCGCAACCAAACTAATCCACTCCAATTACTCAACCAACTAACTACAGTAGTGAAGACTGGTAATGCTAAACTTGACCAATTTCCGGTTTCTGGGGTCGGATTCTCTGTTTGTTGGTTGGGAATTGATTTAGTTGTAGCTGACTGTTGAATTAACTTTGTTAAATTAGAGACAACTTCTGTCGAATCTCCTGTATACTGATAAATTATAGCAATAGAACCTGCGACCCGATTTACCCTCACCCTATTAATTCCGGATTGAGCAAGTAAAAACTCTGTCAGATTTACTGCATAATCCGAGTCGTATTTTAAACGATGGATGCGGAATCTAGCCCTACCTGGAATATGATGAACTAAACAAGGTAAGGAGCGATAAACTTCAATTTTTTGTTTGTCAACTATGGATAAGGAATTTGCCAACTACTGATACTCCTTTGTATAGCGCTACGAGACTTACTTAGGAAATATTTCATTTTCGCCTTTAACCGTTCGGCTGACCCTCGCGGCGAAGCTTTCCTTCTTACCCTTCGAACAAAACATAATTTCCTAATGTAAATGCTTACTGCTATAGCAGTTAGATAGTTAATGAAGAGTTAATAAGGGCGGCTCTATAGATGGGACTTGTAAACAAGGCTCTCCTTTACTGGGAGGAAAATTCACACTGCTTTTTGCCTCCCCTACGTATCTTTTAAAAAATCAAACCGGATTCCTATATTTAC
>NZ_FYBH01000376.1 GCF_900185595.1 Calothrix rhizosoleniae SC01 | reverse complement strand
ATCTATAGGTAACTGTTTCGACATTCTTAATTTATTTATAACTTACGCAGCTGACATATTTTTTTGCATGGGGTGCGTGACACGCAAAAATATTTGAATTTAGTAATAGGACTTATAACATCACGCAGCAACCCACGATTGTGACAATTGCGTAAGTCCTGTTATTGGGAAAATATTTTTTTTGAAGCTATATGTCAACGGAGCAAGATGCACTCTACTGGAGCATTATGACGCTAGTCTAATGCATCGAAATTCTTGTATAATAGTGCGTTGCGCTCCGCGACAACATACCCTACCTTGGGTTGGAGAAAACCCATTTATCTAGTCATCTTTGTACACTGAGAGACTTGTCTTTAGCGAAGCCGAAAGGAGTCAAGATAAGCCGAAGTGTGAGATGAACTTGTTTATTAGCAAGGAAATTAATTTCCTTACGGGATAAGGGTTTTACGTTAAGTTGACACCAATGAGCAATGCTAAACCCCTACCCATGTTTCGCATTCTTTTTTCAAATTGATATTATAAATTAGTCTTATATAAAAATGGCAGTATAATAAATAGCTATCCGGCTCGATTCTGGGCGAGCTAGGTGCTTGAAGATTATCTGTTGGAACTAATTAATTAGTAATAAATATGGGAAAAATCTGCAAATGAATGTCAAATTATGGGGCTAGAAAAAGCAAGGTTCCTTACGCCACATATCAGTTAAGTTTACTTGATAAAGCAAACCATGTTGGTGTTATTATAGTATTTATCTTCGGTTCTAGTGGGGAGCAGCCACTAGAGGTAACGGGGAAAGTCCGGTGCGAATCCGGCGCTGTCCCGCAACTGTAATCAAGGAAAAATCGTAACCTTGTAAGTCAGAATGCCCGCCGACAAATCAACAAAAACATCGCTAAATCTACGAGGTATAGATGAAGGCACATACAATATTTGTTTGTACGACTTGTGCAAGCAAATGGGAAAATGGTAAGCGTGTCGGTGAAAGTGGTGGTGAAAAGCTACTTAAACGCTTGCAAGCAGATTACCCTAATTGGGAATTAAACCAAGAATTTACTATTCAACCAGTCGAATGCATGAGTGCTTGCAATCGCTACTGTGTAATTTCCTTCGCTTCATCTAGTAAAACTACGTATCTTTTTGGCGATATTTCCTCTGATTTAACTCCCGCAGAGGTTGAGGGTGTATTTGATTGTGCAGGTAAGTATTACTTGCACCCAGAAGGTTCCTTACCTTGGGCTGAACGTCCCCAACCGCTAAAAAAGGGATTTTAGCGAGAATTCCAGCAGTTCCTATTCCTTCAGAGAATAAAAATGCTGAGATGGAGTTGTGTAATTAAGGATTTGAAAATTTAATTGCGGCAGAAAATTGTCGTAATTTACATCATGTATCCTGTGTATTCTCCGTATTTTGAAGCGGTACTTTTTTGGAGTGGAAAAATAATGATATCAGCAGTAGAAGCGATCGCCGCAATTGACGATAAATTATCTAAGCGATTTTTAGAACTCGATCCGGCAGGTTACTTTATCATTTATTTAGATCGGGGAGCAGGCTTGATCTGTGCGAAACATTT
The DNA here is from genome assembly GCF_900185595.1 of Calothrix rhizosoleniae SC01. GTDB lineage: Bacteria > Cyanobacteriota > Cyanobacteriia > Cyanobacteriales > Nostocaceae > Calothrix_A > Calothrix_A rhizosoleniae. The sequence continues at coordinate 17,950 of NZ_FYBH01000376.1, read as the reverse complement.
TACCAATGAAGTTAATGAGCAAGGACTAGCTGTCGATCCAGAAACAGGAAAGCCCATCCCTGCAACTATTAAAGTGGAACGACAAGCAACTACTCTGTTTACAGGCAGAACAGCTAAAGAAATTGGCATTCAACTGTTTGAGTCAACAAAACCTTGTCCAGTCAGCCGATTCGATCATGCGGCTTACTTGGGACGTGAGTTTACGCGAGCAGAATTGGCATTGGTGACAGGACAAGATTACGTACAGGATTAATGTCTAATGCGAATAGGAAATGAACTCTGGCAAGGATACTTCGGTTACTGGCAGAACCGATTTATTCAACAGAATATTTTGACCATTGGATATACTGCCTGGAATGGCTATATGAATGTAGGAAAGGGGATGGTGGTTTGCGATGTCGTGGATGCAATCCCTCCCTTCATTGATTGGAGTGTTGACACCGTAACCTTCAATCGGGCATTCGTTCCTCAAGGGCAGGTCACTTCCTATCTGCAAACACTGGAACTGGAGAAAGATGCCCTAACCGTACTGCAAAAAGCGATCGCTAACTATGATCCCACCCAAGCAATGGTGATTGTGATCGTTGGTAACGGTACAGTAGATATCAACCTGCTGCAAAACCTAGGAATTTCCCCTGCTGAATGTTATAAACAGGTGCAGCAACGTTGGCTAGAATTCCAGCCCGATCTAACTACCCAAAGGAGGGACTTATGAGTGAAGCCCCTAATACTCTAGACTGGCAGCAAGACTTTATTGCTACAAATTCATTGGCGATCGGTTATAACGCTTGGGTTGGGTATTTAAGCGGCGAACGCGGTGCAATTGTTTGCAGTACTAACTCTCCTGCGATCGGAATTACAGGAGAAACGTTCAAAACCCATTTTGTACCCCGTTCTCGTTTAGCCCCATTCTTGAATGCCTGGTTAGCTGCTCCCGAAACTGTAATTCTACGCCATCACTTTATGAATGCTCACATCTTGGAAGTGGTGGATACCTATAATCCTACAACTGAAGCCGTTTTATTACTGGAATCCTTTCACCAAGCCACTTTCTTCTACTTGAAAAACTTACCCCTCACCCCACCTCAATGTTACGAACAGGTTTGCAAAGAGTGGACAGAATTTCAACCGCAATCCACTCGGAAATCGGAACAAAAACAATTATGATTGATGGTCGATTAATTAGCGGGAGCATCCCAAATATTTCAATTTGTAATGCATTTTCTAAGGTGTTCACGACTGATCGACTCAATAAAAACCGATCATCCGCTAAAAATTTAATTTTCTCTTGCTTGTCTGATTAACTTTTGATTTGCCAATTAATTTTATTTGCTCCTCCTTAAGTTCGCGGTAGGAAACCTTTGCGTAATTCAATATTTCAGACGGGAAGTCAATTACCGAGAAATGCTCAGAGTAATCGTCCTCTGACCACTTTTTTAATACGACTTTATAAGCAGAGACATGAGCAACAAATCTCAAGAGACAAACAGGTGTTTCTTCTTCTCGGATAAGATGGGCATGATTAAGAATTAACTCCTCGCGAAAAATATTTATTGGCATGAAAACATTTTCCATCCAAAGTCGCCACTCAACATATATTTTGCTGTCTACTTGAGGGACTTCTCTGCTAGGTAAACCAATCTTCTTCTGAATCGACTGGAAGGCTATTGCACCTGCTTCAGAAGCAATAAATAAAGGACCATAGAAATCGTTTAGTTGCTTGCTTATCAATGTAAGGCGATCTTTACGACGAGCAAGCCTTAAGTTGTTGAGATACGTGAGGATATATCCAGTAAATGCTAGAGTGATCGTAACCAGTAGAGATATCCATTGAACTGTCATAATCTTGAATGAGTAGTTTACAAAAAGCGTTAAAACAAGCAATTCGTCAAGCTGGTATTCAAAAAAAGGTGGGTTGTCATACCTTTCACCACAGTTTTGCTACTCATTTACTGCAAAACGGTTATGACATCCGCACGGTACAGGAATTATTGGGACACAAGGATGTAAAAACGACAATGATTTATACCCATGTTCTTAACCGTGGTGGTAAAGATGTTCGTAGTCCCCTTGATTAACCCCTGTTAGAAATCATCCCAACCTTCAATACTAGAAGACATAACATAGCTGGTTACACTCGCCTCAAAAAAGTTTGCTTTTGTATTCGCTTCTTTCTTAGTATCTGAAAAACGCTCCAGGTGAGTATAAGGACTTTTCTTGTAGATAGCTTCCCCAAACAATGGCTCTAAACCGATCGCCTTTAAGCGAGTATTCGCCAGATATTTTGTGTAATGTTCTGTACTGTTGGCTGTAATGCCTAGAATATCATCTCCAACAATATGTCCTGTCCACTTGCATTCATGCTCAACAGCAAGAGCAAACATTTCATAAATTTGTTCACGACTATGGGGGAAAATCTGCATCGCTTCTGGAATCAATTTTTGATATAGCCGCACATGAGAAAGTTCATCTCGGTTAATCATTCTAAAGATATCGGCACTCCCAGACATGAGCATCCGTGATGAGAGATTGTAGAAAAATATAAACCCGTTATAGAAGTACAATCCTTCTAATAAATAATCAGCTAACAGTGATATGAAATAATTCTCTGGTGTGGGATTGTCAACATATTTTTGGTATAGTCCAGCGATGAATTCACATCGTTGTTTGAGAATGCGATCGCTCCGCCAAAAATCATAAACTTGTGTACGGCGATCGCTCGGAACCACCGTCTCAATAATGTATTGATAGGACTGATTATGCATTGCTTCTTGGGAAATTTGTTCTGCCATACACAATGCAATTTCTGGTGCAGTAATGCTGCTTTTAATATGAGGCACATTACAGGTTTGCACCGAATCAAGAAAAGTTAGATAACTGAGGATGCCATCAAATGCACGTCGTTCTCCAGGTGTGAGATTAACGTAATCTGTTACATCTTGAGTAATGTCTATTTTTTCGGGAACCCAAAAATTCTCTCGCATTTGCCGGTAGAGAGACACAGCCCACGAATAGCGAACATCATTTAATTGCATTAAGTTCGTAGTCTCTCCGAACCATATTAAACGATTTGCTGTATCATCATTCCCATATGGATTAAAAACGGGATTAATTGGCATTAATGATTGTCTTGGTTGGTACATTTTTCAGTTATCAGTTATCAGTTATCAGTTATTAGTTACGCTTAGTGTGAATTAATTGCTGAAACCATTTTAATTGCCTTGATAATTCAAAATCACAGTTTTGGGAGAGTTTCAAAACCCTTATGGAATAAGAGAAGTTTTTAATTCACACCAGACGTTAGTTATTGCTATTCCCTCGTTAGTTTGCACAAGCAACACATTGCTCGTTCGATTCTTTGAAACTGTCTTTTTGGACAGTGCGAATGTAGTAGATTGCTTTACAACCTAATTCCCAGGCCAGCATTAGGTTTTCAAAAATATCAACAGCGCTAAGACATCGCTCAGGTTCATCAGGAAAGTAAACTCCAGCGTTCAGGTTAAAGAGCAATTCCATGGAAATTCCAGTATCAATCCATTGTTGAATTGTGGCGATCGCTTTGATGATTTTTTTCTGATCTAGTGTCTTATTTTCGGCATAGAACCATAAACGATCCCGAATGTAAGGTGGTGCAATGGGTACTGAACCTTTTGCCCACTTTTCATAGAAGAATTTGCTATAAACTGGCAGAACGCTGGCTGTACAACCTTGAACTAAAGATGAAGAAGTATTAGGTGCGATCGCAGTAATATGTGAATTGCGAATCCCGTGCTGCTTGATATCTTCACTCAGTTGTAAAAAGCGTTCTGATTGAGTGGCGTGTTGCTTAAACCAAGTAGGTGGTTTGGCTCCGATTAAATTTCCCTTGCTCCATTCACTACCAGCAAAAGCAGGATACGCACCCCGTTCTTTTGCTAATTCCATCGATGCTGCGGTGCAATAGTAACCGATATCTTCAAATAAATCGCTGATTTCCTGAAGACGGGTATAAGTGAGATGACGTTTTGCTAACCAATCGGCTAATCCCATACAGCCCACCCCAATTGTGCGATATTTGGCATTGTGGGTGGCACTGGCAGTAAATGGGGGTGATGTAAGTTCAATGGTATTATCTAATATACGTACTGCAATGTGACAAATTTCTGAACGTTGCTCATCTTCTAAATTTGCCAGGTTAATAGAAGTCAAGTTGCAAGTATGGCTTTCTTCACCCGGTTTCACATTTGACCAAGATTCTTGGCATTGCCCCGTCAAGATTCCATTAAACATCCCTAAGTGCTTTATGGGTTCGTTAAAACAATAAGTGTCATCACGACGACAGGTTAGCTCAATTTCCTCAACTCGAATGAAGTGACTTGCTTCTCGCTGAGGTTTTCGTGTTTTCCATTGTAGGCGGTAGGTTTTTAATCCAAGTTGCCCAAGTTGAAATAGCCCGACTGATGAAATAATTAAGCGGTAAGCTGCTTGGCATAAATAATCCTTTTTACCTCCTTTTCCATCGGGCATTGACTGATAACCTTCATCAAAGTGCCGCGATACTTTTGAGTCAATACCTAGAGTTTGTAACATCAAACGGATATCAAGTAAAAAGTTTTTATGGACAGAAGTGATTGACAATGCTTCATTACACCCATTGCGAAACACACAGCCATCTGCATCAAGCAGTCCCGCAAGCCAATCTAGCCGTGATTTAATCGTATAGCCGTTGAGAGGAACGGTAAATTTTTGCGGTATATCCAGAGGAAGTTTACAAACAATGCGGTCTTGTTTTTCATCGTGACAAACGGCTAGAGTCTCTAATTCTTTTGACCCCCAAGAACTACCCCAGCGACGATTACGAATTGCAAGGTGTGGTAACAATGTTTTTTTTACACCATAAAGGTCGATTTCGGGAAGACCTTCTCCGGAATGACTACCATCGCCGCAAAAAAAGCCTGCCGTGTAAGCATAAGGAAATTCAATATCACTCTCGCACTGAATGATGGGTAAGCGATATTTAATAAGCTTGTCACCAATTTGGAGATTTTTAGCTTCAACACGACGAGGTTGAGATTTGTAGTTGTCTTTTATCCAAAAATGGTGATAATAAGTGCATTCCAGGATTTCTCCGTTACTAAAATGCACTTTAAGCAATGGTTGATTTTCTCCAGTTTTGCGAATACAAACATTTGACCATTCCGAACCATTCCAAATGTTAACGAATTGATCTTTTAGTTCTGCGATCGGAAACTGCCCGCGATCGGTAAGAACATAAGTTTCAGGTGCAACACACAAATTTCCACCAGGAATATAACCTTCATGCTGATTGGGATTAGCTCGGTTTGCAGTATCTTTAAACCATAGGTAAGGCATTCCGGTTTCTAATTGGGTTCGCATCACCTGTTTAAATAAAAGACGCGCATTTACTCGTTTGTAAAGCGTAATCGAATCATCTAAACTGGCTTCAATTTGATGATAAGCACTCTCAAATTCTTCACCCCAAGTTGAAGCTAGTTCAATCCCTAAACAAGTTCGCACCTCATAGGGATCTACCAACGTCCATTCTGTATCTGCTGCTACTCGCCGCATGAATTCATCACTGACAACTAGTTGCGGGAACACATCATAAGCTTTGCGTCGCGCGTCTCCATTCTCAGTTTGCATTTCCAAAAATTCACTTATGTCTAAATGCCAAACATCTAGACTAACGGTGACAGCACCAGCGCGTCGTCCCATTCATGTTCAGATCAGGTCGCTAACCTGATCCCGTTCTCTAAGAACTGCTATCTGTCACCAGATAGATCAGACTATATCTTAATCCTATATCTAGGATTCTCCCCATTTCCACTGTCAATCGCTTACAGTGTACTCTCCTGTGAGATAGTCGTTGAACCTTCTAAATAGATGTGATAAAAATGACTCCAATTTTTCCCTGACTTGATAGTTTTCGCTGAGAAACTGAATTTCCCAAAGAGTCCATTTTTTACCTATATCTATTAGCTTGGCTGCTGATTGTCTTATGTAGTGCGCTTTTTCTATTCTGATTGATTTACATAAGATTTTCCAGCAATTAAGGGAGTTTTTCAACTGTTATTACTAACAGAAGGGGCTAACTTTTTCAACCCTGATTGACTGCGATCGCAGTATCGTTCAATAGCTTAATCCAGGGAACGACACCACCGGAGGCATTCTTCTTTCCCATCACCCAACTACCAGTAGCCCGAATCCGAGACAAATTCACACCCACACCACCGCCATTTTTGGAAATCCGGGCTGCATCATGAATACTGCCAAAAATGCTTTCTAAATTGTCGTCCATTGCTGTAATGAAACAACTAGCAAGGGAACCATTGGGAATCCGTAAGTTCGCTAAAATCGGCGTTGCTAAGGATATTTGACGACGGGCGATCGCTTCATAAAACTTTCTTGCCCAAGTTAAGCGATTTTCTGGTGTTTCTACGGATGCTGTCAAGAGCGCACAAGTTAAAAATGCTTCCTGGGGTAATTCATTCGCCAGGAGATATCGTTTCGTCAGTAATACTGCGCCGGCATAATCATAGTCGGCATCCCAGTCAGGATTAATCCAAGTATTGGCAATTTCTAATTCTTCTGGAGTGTAGATTAAGATACGGCGATCATATTCTCCTTTTTGAATTTTGTCATGTACAGTTTGAGCATAGTAACCGTACTTATAACCTCGGGCTACTTGAGTATCTTTCCACAAACTCCAAATATGTAATCGCCCTGCGACATATCGCCAATCAGGTTCTTCAGGGCTGCACAAATCCAAAGCACAGCTAATTAAATTATCTTGAATTTCTCTTGTGCTAATACCGGGGCGCAATCGAGTTGTCAGATGTGCTTCCAAGGCAATGGAATTGCAGCAAAGTCCGCAACAAGCCCAATTAACTACTGTGCGAATTTTATTAACTTCTAACGGTGTTGTCGAACCATTACGGCGAACAACATAGATATCCTTTGTGGAGTCTTCAAAAAGTGTGGATGGAGCTTGCATACTGGATAAGTTAATCGATTGGAGAAAATAGTTGCCAGAATAGAAAATAATTCTTAACTAGATTTAGCAATGTAAAAAATTGTCAACGTTATGTCACCAAAAGCTGGTAATCCTAACAATTTTTCAGATTGAAAAATTGTTAAAAGAATTGTCCAATAAAAATCCAGAGCAAGCTTTGGTAAAGAATTAAACTTGCCCCGATTAATAACGAATGCCAGTATAGATCGACCATTGATTTTTACGCAAGCAAATCACAGTTGTGTTAATATTCAATGGAATCTCGGTTCTAATGGGTATCAGCCATTGGAGGTAAGGGGGAAAGTCCGGTGTAAATCCGGCGCTGTCCCGCAACTGTAATCAAGGTTTGCCTTGTGAGTCAGAATGCCCGCCGAAGTTGACTTGTAAATTTTGTACATCTGCGAGGCACGGATGGTTTATTACATGGCGATCGCTAGGTCTGATATTGTGAAAGCACCGCACATAAAAACGCTACAAATAGCGGCTTTTCACGAAATAAGTAATTAATATTAAATTTTGATTAGTAATTACTTTGTGAATTATTCAGGTAATTATTTTAACTTTGGAACTTCAAAGATTTTCGGCGAACGCGGTGCGATCATTTGCAGTACTAACTCTCCTGTGATCGGCATTGCTGGAAAAACCTTCAAAACCTATTTTGTACCTCGTTCTCGTTTAGCCTCGTTCTTGAATGCCTGGTTAGTGGCTCTTGATACTTTAATTTTACGTCATCACTTTATGAATGCTCACATCTTGGAAGCTGTAAATACCTATAATCCTGCAACAAAAGCCGTGTTATTACTGGAATTATTTCACCAAGCCACTTTCTTATATTTGAAAAATTTACCCCTCACCCCACCCCAATGTTACGAACAGATTTGTAAAGAGTGGACAGAATCTCAACCGCAATCTACTCAGTTATTGAAACAAAACGGTGTTGCATAAGTGCGGGATGAATTAGCGTTTGAAACCATTGAAAAATCCCTGAAAATTTGGTGAAATCATCCCCTGATTCCGCAACGCCACACTAAATATTACCTGTTGGTATGAGAATCAAGTAGCTCATGGGGGGATGCTGGACGGTTTCCACGGTCAACAACATTTGTGCTCGTTGTTGATAGTAGCTGTTGATGGCATCAACTAGGGTCGAGTTTTTCTCAAAAATCACCTAAATTCAAGCCGGTGTAGGGCTGAAAAAATTATGACTAGCAATTTATCTCAATTGAATTCAGTTTCTCCTAGACCAAAGGTGATTATTTTTACTTCTATACTTCATCTTGCAGTATTGTTAGTATTTCTACCCCACACCTTTAGTTGGGCTGCTGTAGGGGTAGCAGTGTTTTTACATTGGATAACCATTGGTCTGGGAATTTCTTTGGGTTTTCATCGTTTGGCTACCCATCGAAGCTTACAAACTCCCAAATGGGTAGAGTATTTTCTGATTTTGTGCGGTACCTTAGCTCTTCAAGGAGGAGTACTTGGCTGGGTAGGGTATCACAGACTGCATCATTTGTATTCTGATCAAGAAAAAGATCCTCACAACTCCAACCAAGGCTTTTGGTGGAGTCACATCAACTGGTTAATGCATTCGGTTCCCAGCAAAACCGAACTTCCCCGGTTTACTAAGGACATTGCTGATGACCCATTCTATCGTTTTTGTCACAGATATTACATTGAGTTACAGGTGGTCTTAGGGGCGATATTATATTTGTTAGGTGGTTGGTCTTTCGTCATTTGGGGAATCTTTGTTCGCTTATTTGTAGGGCTTCATTCTACTATGTTCGTCAATAGTGCTTGCCACATGGTCGGCTATCGTACTCATGATTCAAAAGACTGCTCTACTAACTGTTGGTGGGTGGCTCTGCTGACTTTTGGGGAAGGTTGGCATAATAATCATCATGCCTTTCAATATTCAGCCCGTCATGGGTTGCAATGGTGGGAAATTGATGTGACTTGGATAACCATTAGATTACTGCAATTCCTCGGTTTGGCAACCAATGTCAAGACTATACAACAAAAATAATCTACGGTAACTTGCTGAAATTATATGACTAAAATCCAAGAGCCAAATCAACAACATAGAGAAATCATTACCCCATCAAGCCAGAATTGGAGCGTTCGCATTTCTTCTTTACCTAATGGAGAACGCTATCTCTACCAACTTTTTAGCTTTATCCAAGAGGGAAATCTGACAGTTATTAATCCAGCAGGTGTGGTTTTCCATTTTGGTAGGGAAGATTTATCACCAGCCCTACGGCTATGCATTCATAATCCCCATACCTACGACCGTGTTTTGGCATTTGGTGCACTTGGATTTGGTGAAGCTTACATGGATGGTTGGTGGGATGAAGAAAATAATAATCTTGTTGAACTCCTTTGCTTATTTTTCCGCAGTAATGTATATAGCAAAGCTCGTAGGCGAATAACAATTCCCCTGCTACTGAACGTCATAACTCAGCGTCTGCGAACAGTCCCCACCCGAATTCAAAATAGTCGCAAAAACGTACAGCATCACTACGACTTAGGAAACGATTTTTATCAGCATTTTCTCGACCCGACAATGACCTATTCCTGTGGTTATCGAATTCGAGAAACCGATTCAATTGAGCAGATGCAGCTTCAGAAGTATGAATTAATTTGTAAAAAACTGGCACTGCAACCGGGAGAATCCCTGATTGATATTGGTTGTGGATGGGGTGGAATGTTGATCTACGCTGCCGAACACTATGGTATTTCTGGTACGGGTATAACCTTAAGTGTAGAACAAGCCGCATTAGCGAAAGAAAGGATTGAACAAAAAGGTCTGAGCGACAAAATAAAAATCGTAATTGCAGATTACCGAGAGATACAAGGGCAATATGATAAGTTTGTGAGTATTGGGATGTTTGAGCATGTGGGTAAAGGGAGTTTTGCCACTTTTATGCAGAAAGCTTCAGAATTTTTAACTCCGAATGGGGTGGGTATGCTGCACACAATTGGGACTCAAGGTAATGAACGAATTGGTGCTTGGACTGCTAAATATATTTTCCCTGGTGGTTATATCCCACAACTTCACGAATTGACACAAGAACTTTGGGCTGCAAAACTATCGGTTGCCCATTGCGAAAATCTTAAGCCTCACTACGCGGAAACCATAAAACATTGGGCTGCTAACTTTACCACAAATCGAGCCAAAATAGCATCATTGGGGGCAACCTATGATGAACGATTCTTTCGTATGTGGTATCTCTACTTACAATCTTCCGAAGCTTCCTTTAGAGACGGTAGTCTACAGGTTTATCAAATACTGTTTTACAAAGGTAAACAATGGCGGTTGGATTTTCCTTTAACGTTTAGTCCCATAGTTTAACTCAAAGTTAAGAAAAATCGGATTTACGCAAGTCGATGTAGTCATATTGTAGAAGCGATCGCCGCAATTGACGATAAATTATCTAAGCGATTTTTAGAACTCGATCCGGCAGGTTACTTTATCATCTATTTAGATCGGGGAGCAGGTTTGATCTGTTGTTTGAGTCAACAAAACCTTGTCCAGTCAGCCGATTCGATCATGCGGCTTACTTGGGACGTGAGTTTATGCGAGCAGAATTGGCATTGGTGACAGGACAAGACTACGTACAGGATTAATTTCTAATGCAAATGGGAAATGAACTCTGGCAAGGATACTTCGGTTACTGGCAGAACCGATTTATTCTCCATAATATTTTAACTATACAATCTTTACCAAGCAGGATAACGACCAAGGTCAGCGGTGCGAGACCATCTATGGGGAAAAGCCTATCCCTTCGCCTTCGCGTCCGCTGCACTGCAAGTTATATTAGCCACGTAAAGGCTTGCATCTGTTAGGTTTTATACATTAACCTGACTTAACTAATCGCCTTGATCGCACTTGATCAGTCTAAAAAACCTTAGGCAAATATTGGGTTTATTAACGTTTTATTAACCATTGTGGTTGCCCACCCTCGTCATCAATATAGGTAATCAACTTATCAATTCCGATACCGTTAACAGGCTCAATAACATAAGATCGAACCATTTGATAACCTCTGTATACGTTAGGGACATTGCCTTCTGATTGCCAAAAATGTTGAAACTTAAGATCATTGCTTAATTGCTCCCCATTCAGAATTGAATTTTCCGGAACATAAAGTCCAGGAATATATCCCCAAGCAGCTACTGCATCGTACCAGGCATTGCAATAGTCAATGACATCTGGAGCTTTTGCAGAAGAACTTATTTCTTCTAGACTACACCACACGTTTACTTTGGGTGGGAACCCTACTTTATCAGTACTTACAGCAGTGTTTTCTCCATGATTTTTGCCAAGATCAGCAGTAGGGAGCCACTCAGGTTCGGGAACGTGCTGTGCTGGCATTAAAGCGAATCCTCCTTCTAGGATTCCACTGGCTTCTTCGTAGCTTAGATCTGAATATTTAGATCCTATGAAGATATATCGAATGCAAAACCTATACCCTTGATTATAAAATGCTTGAGCAATATGGGATGAAATTGGAGTGCTCGCATCAAATCCTAATGACTTATTGGGGGCACTTTGAACGATTCCATTTAACTTTGGATTGGACATAGTAATTCTTCCTCTTCGGGTTGAATGGATAAATTTTCCATCAATGTTGCCAGAATCTATAATTACTCAGAAACGCGGAAGTAACAAGCAAAGTTTGGCAAGTTAAGAGAAAATCTTTTAGGATCTTAAAAAATATACAAGATTTCTAAGAATGTATAATGAAGAAGAATTTTTAACACATCTTGCTGTCAATGAAAATGTTGCTGCATCAACGCAGAAACAAGCACTTTATGCTGTTATTTTTCTTTATCAAGAGGTATCAAAACAAGATTTAGATTTGAAAGTAGATGCGGTACGTGTTAAAAAATCTAAATATTTACCACCTGTTAGAAATCATCCCAACCTTCAATACTAGAAGACATAACATAGCTGGTTACACTCGCCTCAAAAAAGTTTGCCTTATTTTTGCGGTAGTAACCCAAATTACTAGTTACGAATGTTAAATGCTTAGATCCCCCATAGGGTTACTGTAATAATTTCATTGCGATCGCGCCAAGTTTTTGGCAAATCACTTATAGAAATACTGTATCAAAATATCAATCCATCTACGAATTGATGCAATTTTTAGACCAAATCATGACGTGACAAGGGAAAGGAGGTTAAATAAGCGTAAATTCCAGGTATTCTGGTTGAATTATCACAATAACGATTATCATTATTGTATGAATATACCTGAGATTACCCTCGTTGCTGGTTTTGCGGGTTCTGGGAAAACCGCTTGGATTCGTCAACAGATACAAGATGTGGCATCTGCTGGTGATGAAAACATTATTTATTTCAGTCCTGGTACTGGAAATGTCCCCATAGATCAAACCATAATTAGTGCTGAATTTCCCCAAATACAGGTTTTTCGCGATGGGGAAGAAGTTGAGTTTACCCAGCAAATACCATCAGCAAAATTAGTTTATATTGAGCTAGGTTTTTATTTAGAATTAGGGAGTTTATCAGGATTATTAGAATACTTTTCCCACCGTAAAGTAGCTGTTTTACCTACTCAGATAAAAGACTCTGAATATCACCCTTGGGCGGATGAAATTATTCCCGGAATTCCAATTAAAACTGATTTATCAGCGAAATTATGGCGAGTTATTACAGAGGGGCAAGTTGTAGATGAAGACAGCTTAGAGGAATTTTGGTACGAAACAATTCATGGTGCTTATGGTGATGTCAGTCGTGCCAAGGCAGTTTTTGATGTTAATGATGGTAGAAGTATTTACTGTGATTTTGTTGCGGGTATACCTCCAACAGAGTTCTTAGAATTAAATTTACCCCGTCATTTATCAGGTAGACCACAGCGTTTTAGTGGGATTGAGGTAGTAGGGAAAAATTTAGATGAAACGATTCTCAAACAGACTTTATCTGATTGTTGTTTGTCAGATACATTAATTTTGCAATATCAACAACAAGTAAAAGAAATATTATCACAAGGAATGGAATTATGAAAATCGCGGTTATGTCTTGTATTCACGGTAATATTGATGCTTTGGATGCAGTTTTATTAGATATAGAAACACAAAAAGCCGAAAAAATCTTTTGCTTGGGTGATTTGGTAGGATATGGTCCCTATCCCAATGAAGTGGTGGAAAAAATTCGTGCTTTAGATATTCCCACCTGTTCTGGTTGTTGGGACGAAGATATTGTCGAAGGTTTGAATGCTTGTGATTGTAGTTATCCTTCCTTATTAGCAGAGAAACGGGGTTTAGTTGCTCACGAATGGACAAATAAGGAAATTAAACCAGAAAATCGTCAATTCTTAGCACAGTTACCCTATTCTTTAAAAGAGGGTAACTTGGGTTTTGTTCATGGAAGTCCCCATAGCAATCATGAATATTTATTACCAGAAATTAATGCTTTTGTTGCTCTAGAAAGGGTAATTACATCGGGAGCAGACGTACTATTTTGTGGACATACCCATGTTCCTTATGTGCGTAATTTTGATGGTAGTCACTTACAAGTGAAAATAAATCAGGATAAGTTATCAAAGACAAATACTTTTACTGCACAATTTAAACAAATTATTAATGCAGGTTCTGTAGGTGAACCAAGACATGGCAGACCAAATGCAACCTATGTAATTTATGATATTGATACTCAAGCAGTTACATTGCGTGAGGTTAATTACGACTATCAAAAAACTTGTACAGCAATTATAGAAAAAGGATTACCCGCAATTTTTGCATGGCGTTTAGCACGAGGAATTGAATTTGCAGAACGTGCTGATGATCCGACTCATGTTTGTACTAGATAAGGAGAATTGAATGCAAATTTACAATTTCTAAAATATTCTTTATTGATAATCTAAAAAAAGAAATATTTTCTAATCCAAAATCCAAAATCCAAAATCCAAAATCCAAAATAGAAATGAAGTGGGCAATTTTAAGCGGTATAGAAGGCAACTTAACAGCTTATGAAGCAGTAATGGCTGACATTAAACGTCAAAGTCGTTACATAGAAGCATTATATGTTCTTGGTGATGCCATTGGACCTACACCAGAATCAGAAAAATTGGTGTCTCGTTTACTTAAACCCCGTTCGGGAGAACTTACACCGCTTATTTGTAAGGGATGGTGGGAAGAACAATGTTTGATTCTACATGGCTGGAGTGCGACTCTAGAACCGACGGATTTATTACAAAAATATGGGGGAGAGACTGTAAAAACGCTATGGGATACTGTATCTCGGGATACTGTGAATTGGATCAGAACTCTAGATTTGGGTTTCTTTGAGTTAGATTGTTTGTTAATTCATGGGACAACGGTTTCTGTAGATGAAGAGTTAAACCCAGACACCTCTCCTGTGGTAATTTTAGACCGAGTAGCGCGGATGGGAGCAAATAATTTATTTTGCGGTCGTTCTGGTTTGACTTTTCAGTATCATTTAGAAACTGGTTCCATTAACACCACCCTCACTACCCTGGATAACCAAAACCCTCAGCAAACTATCAATGTTACCCCCCGTCAAGTTGTAGGGGTGGGAAATGTGGGGAGAACACCAGGGGAAGCAACTTATACTCTCTACAATCCCAACAGCAATCAAGTGGAGTTTAAAACTGTGCGTTACGGTGTCAGCAAGGGATTTGGAGTTTAAAACTATACGACAGGGAAATATGAACTTGTGGAAGTGGAATTCACATTTACGAAGACTTTATGTCAATAAACATAATTTTTTTCTTACCAATCCGATTAAATAATCTTTGACAACCTAAGTATATTTAAAACATCAGTATTAAAAAAAATTTAGATGCAGAAGACATAAAAACAATTATCATTATTTGTTAGATAATCATTCCTCATTATTTGTTAGATAATCATTCCTCATTATCACTCATGTCATCAGAAAACCCTACTACAAACCAAAACCTAACTCAGCGTCCCCGTCGTCTGCGCCGTACCACAGCTTTACGGAATATGGTACGAGAAACCACCTTAACTGTGGATGATTTAATCTATCCCATGTTTGTGATGGAAGGGGAAGACCAAAAAATGGAAATCTCTTCCATGCCGGGATGTTATCGTTATACTTTAGACTTATTACTGAAAGAGATACAGCAAGTTCATGAATTAGGGATTAATGCGATCGCACTTTTCCCCGTGATTCCAGAGGCTAAAAAGGACGATGTAGGGACAGAAAGTTACAATCCTGATGGCTTAGTCCAAAAAACCGTCAAAGCCATTAAAACAGCTATTCCTGACATAGTTGTGATTACCGATGTTGCTCTTGACCCTTTTAGTACCCACGGTCATGATGGTATTGTTGATGAGAATGGGGTAATTCTTAACGATCCCACCGTAGAAGTATTGGTGAAAATGGCTGTTTCCCAAGCAGAAGCAGGGGCAGACATGGTAGCACCTTCTGATATGATGGATGGTAGAATTGGGGCAATTCGTCGCGCTCTAGACGCAGCAGGGTACATTCACGTAGGGATTTTGGCATACTCTGCAAAATATGCTTCTAGTTATTATGGCCCCTTCCGGGATGCTTTGGATTCAGCACCGAAATTTGGGGATAAGAAGACTTATCAGATGGATGCAGCCAATGCCAAGGAGGCTTTGAAAGAGATAGAGTTAGATATTGCTGAAGGTGCAGATATTGTTATGGTTAAGCCTGCTTTAGCATATCTGGATATTATTTGTCAGGTAAAATTAGCCACAAATCTACCTGTAGCTGCTTACAACGTCAGTGGGGAATATTCCATGATTAAAGCAGCCGCACAGCAGGGTTGGATTGATGAAAAGAAGGTAATTTTGGAAACATTAACCAGTATGAAACGGGCTGGTGCTGATTTGATTTTGACCTATTTTGCTAAGGAAGTGGCTTTGATGCTGCTTTAGTTAAGGAACTCCAAAAAACAAATTATCCTGTTTAAATGTTGATTGTTAACTGTCAATCAAATAATTACAGCAGTTTTCATCTATTTGCACCATATGTTTGATGTAGGGATTTAGCAGTGCTAAACCCCTACCAGGGTGCTTTATCTATCTGAAAATCAATGAAAAATAGAATATTGTTGATTATTCCCAGTTCGCTATTTTGATAGAGCAAGAGGACTCCCGCTACACCGGAGGTTAGGTTCAAGTTGACAGATTCTTTCCCTCTTCAAAGCTTTGTTCATGCTGTGGATATAAAAAATTTAATGAATTGAAGTATCCGTGAGGGGATTTGTCAGAAGTTTACATTTTGGTCGGAGAGTACAAACCCAAAGCATTTAAGCTTATAGAGGCTGACCTCCACAGCTCCTTCTCATCACTTATAAACTTACTCTGTGTACTGATGCCAATCATAATACTGTGGATTGCTAATGCTAATCCGCGTGCATCAGTAGAATCAGGTAATTCAGAGCGTTCTTTAGCCCATTGAACTAACTCCTCAAGCCTATCAATGGCAGAATTTGCTACGGCTGCAATAACAGTACCTGGTTCACTGTCGCCCGAGAGAAGCTCATTCATCGAGTTCACAGCCATACATCCCCTCCCCTCTGGATCGTTTGCTCGAACTCTACATATTTCTCGAAAAACTCTGGTAAGTGTGGGTTTCAATGGAGTTTCGGGCTTCATCGCTGCCAAGGCACGTTCAGGAACCTGTTCAAGATACCGTTCCAGCGCTAACTGGAAGAGCTTTTCACGGCTCCCAAAGGCGTTGTAAAAGCTAGACCTTGTAATCCTAAGCTTTTCACAAAGTGCCTTAACGGAAGTACCTTCATAGCCGTTAAGCCAAATCTCATTCATTGCCAACTCAATCGCAGCTTCACGATCAAACGCTAATGGCCTTACCAAAGGAATCTCCTAGAGAATCAATCTTTAATGTTCACACCTGTACAAAACTGTATTTAGCTGTTATTTTCATAATATGTACAGAATAAACCCTCATCAATCATTACTCAAATGGAGCAAAAAACCACTTATCCAACAAGGAAGAACAAATGAGTGAGAATAAAGCCATACTAACCAAAGCCATGAATGCACTTTTTCGTGATTTCAGCGAAGAAGACATGAGGCGCTATTACAAACAAGATTATATCCAGCACAATCCAAATGTTCCTACAGGACTGGATTCCATCATTGGATTGCTACCCGTCCTTAAAGAATCAGGTTTTGATTACAACACCCACAGGATGATCGAAGATGGTGATCTCATACTCACACACACAACATATACCAATGCTCAAGTTTTTGGTGCTGAAACAGTTGTTGCATTTGATATTTGGCGTATGGAAGATGGACAAGTTTCTGAGCATTGGGACTCTATCATCCCTCACTACAAAGAAACAGCAAGCGGTAGAAGTCAAATCGATGGCATGACCGAGATTTTTGACCTGAACAAAACGCAAGAAAATAAGACACTGGTTAAATTCTTCGTTACCGAAGTTTTAATTGAAGGGGATGTCTCCAAAATGTCCAGTTTCTTTAAAGACGAACGCTATGACCAACATAACCCGGTTGTGAAAGATGGCCTTGAGGCACTCAAAAATGCCCTGACAGAAATAACAAATGATCGTATTCATCGAGTGATTGGTGAAGGAAATTTTGTGCTGACACAAAGTGAAGGGGCTTGGAAAAGAAAGCCTTATGCAATTTATGATCTCTTTAGAGTAGAGGACGGATGCATTGTAGAGCATTGGGATGTGCTTCAAGAGATTCCGGCTGAAATGGCACACGAGAATGGGATGTTCTAACCAATTAGAAGTGCGATGACTTCCCTTCTTCTGAAATTAGGAACTTTTTAGGCGATCGCTAGTACTTTCATAGCTGTTAAGCCAAATCTCATTCATTGCCAACTCGATCGCAGGGTCTTGATCGAATTCTCACGTTCTTACCAACGGAACCTCCTAAATTTTGATTAGACTTGTTGCAAAATAG
>NZ_FYBH01000289.1 GCF_900185595.1 Calothrix rhizosoleniae SC01 | reverse complement strand
AAGTCTACTGTTCATAGGTTTCAGGGCTCAGCAATGTTCGTGCCCTAATAGCATAGTGCTATAAATTTCCCAAAATAGGGGGACAATCATTTTCAAAGTCCCCCTATTTCCAACCCTAAAACCCTCAGACTAAAGCCTGGGATTATCATAACCTTCAATTAAGCAACAGGATTTTCAACAGAAAGATTGGCAATATCAATCACGCCAAAACCCCATTTATTATCAAAGGTTCCTGGAGCTTTATGGGGAATAGAAGAATATTTGTTGAATAATTCTTTAATAGCTTGGGAATCTAGTTTAGGATTCTTCTGTAATAAAAGTGCAACTACCCCGGTGACAAAAGGTGTTGCCATACTAGTACCAGCCATAGCCACAAATTTGTCACTCACCATCATCGATCGCGGAAAACCGGCATCAGCAGAAAGGGCAGAAACAATCATGGCTCCGGGTGCAGCTACATCTGGTTTTTGAGCTTGATTTCGCAGAGGTCCTTCACTACTAAACTCAGATATCTCATCTATGTCTAAGCCAACTTTACGCTCATTACCATCAACATCTTTGTATTCAGTTTTGGTAGTATAAGCCGCAACGGTAATGGCACTACTGGAAGCTCCAGGAGAACCGATTTTTACCGAGTCTTCTATACTTTTACCAGTAAAGAATACTGATCCTCCTTTATCATCTAAACTCCAAACATCTAACCGCACATTCTCACCAGAGGTATTACGGACTCGCAACTGCCAAATTCCCCCTGATACTGGTAGAGCAAATTTTCCCACACCCAAACCACGAATTTGGCAAAAGAAATTATGGTCTCCATTCGCTGCATCGGGTCCTGCGGTAACCATTTCTATCCGCCCATCAGGAAGTAGGTATTTTTGGGAAGGATTACCATCAGTAATAATTGCCTGATAAGGAGTAACAAAACCGTTGGGACTGCGTAGGGAGACTTCTAGTTTACCCTTGCCATCATACCAACCGTTTAACCAAACTATACCAACTTGTTTGTAAGGTACATTGAAACGCATGGTACGGCGTTTCTCACTATGTACTATACTTTGACCGTGAATATTATCATTACCTTCATTTCCAGCAGCACAGCAAACTATCTTTCCTGGTCCAGATTCAGCATCAATGATTTTTGATAAAGAGTCCGTACCATCATGTCCGTCAGCATGTCCCCCCAAGCTCAAATTAACTACCGCAGGTCGTCCCATTTCTTCTGCTACGCGGAAAATATAGCGTACAGCATCAGCAACATGGGCATCTTGTAAGTCAGTTTTCACAATTACTAATTCTGCTTCTGGGGCGACACCACCATATTTACTGTCCGCACCAGCAGAAGTTCCGGCTACGTGAGTTCCATGACCATTGGTATCTCTGGAAATACTGAGTATTTTTTCCTGTAATTCTGCACCATAACTACCTTCTTTAACTCCTGGTCCCGGTAGGGTTTGATCCCAGATGCGTAGAATACGTCCAGCAAAACAAGGATGTTTGGGGTCAATACCAGTATCTACAATACCAACTATGACTCCTTTACCAGTAAGTCCTGTTTCATTCTTAAATTTCGGCAAATTAACCTTATTTGGTGCAACATCCATATGAGCATGGAGTTTGCGCGATGGCTTAATGCGGTGAATTGCTGGCTCTTCTGATAAAACATCTAAACTTTCTATTGGTAAAAAAGCTGTCCTCACACTGCCAGTATTTTGGTTGATGCGAATACCATGCTGTGACAAATGACTCAGGTCTGCTTGCTCATCGCAGTAGATAAAAACGACACTACGAGTCGGCTTAAAATCGCTGGTGGCAGATACAATACCTAGCGATCGCTTATGGGTGTCTAAACCTTCCTGTCCTTCTTCTTGATAATCCTCAAACGCCAATAATAATCCGGCAGAAAGTTTATCACGTCTCATGTCTCACCTCTGATGATTTTTGAATGCTGCCAGATTTTAGCAGGATATATTTACAGATGTGTTTTTTAGCTTGAATTTTTTTATACAAATTATTAATGTATTATTCCTGAATGTCTAGCACTACGCAATTAAGGCGCGGTCATTGTTGAAGCAGCAAACTGATGAACAGTAAACTTATTATTTATTACTTATTACTTATTACTTATTACTTAGAATGTTGCAGCTAGAGAAGATTGCAGATATTGATAGCTTGCAGGATAGTAGGGAACCGGGTTGTGCCTTCCCAACTCCCAACTCCCGACTTCCTCACCTAATGATGCCGTGGTAATTCTTCTTGGTAATTTGAAGTATGAAGTTCATCTACATGAATCAAAGGACAGAACTTGGTGTTAGCACTCATACAATCCATATGGGGAGTTTTGGCACACACTAACAACAATCCCCCTAAAATCAACAGTAAGCCGCAAATAGATGCTACTTTAATCCAAGAAATATCTAAAGCACCGTGAACGATGACTTCTCGCAACACAGATACAATTGTGACTTCCACCGCCACACCTACAGAAATACTATGTTCCTGCAAGTAAACCATCAGTAATCGGAACAACTCTACTAAAATCAAGATAAACAGGATTTTTGCAGTCACTTGCTGATAATCGGAAGATTGGGAAAGGGCAATAAATATCCCCCACAATTGCACGAGCATAACAGCAAATAGTCCCAGACACAGGAAAATTACAATTAAGTCTTGGAACGCATCCATGTTATTGACAATTGCCCGCCGATTCAACCAGCGATCGCAAAATAAAAATTTACTTTTGAGGCGCTTGTGCTTGTTCATGGATATTCTACAACAATTGAGACAACTTATGACCAGAAGAAGCAGGGGAGTGTGGGAGTGTGGGAGGTGTGGGGAGTATGGAAGTGATGGAGTGTGGGAGGTGTGGGGAGTATGGAAGTGATGGAGTGATGGAGTGATGGAGTGATGGAGTGATGGGAAGATGAGTATAAATTCCTCTCCTTCTCTCCTTCCCTCTTTCTTTCTTTCTATCCTTCCCTCCTTCTCTCCATTACTCTTTCCCTCTCTTCCTTCTCTTCCCACACTCCCCCTGCTCCCTGCTCCCCTGCTCCTTGCTCCCTACCTCTTTATGACCACACCAGCCATTCGTTCTTTAATCCTATTGTTACGCAATATTAAGGAAATCTGCCTCAGCGAGGTTGCGAATTTAGTTGTTGCGCTTGTTGCAACTGTTGTTCCGCGTTATTTTGCCACTGTTGATTGCCTTGGATGCGGTATAAGTCAATGGCATATCGGAAGACCTGTACGGCTTGGGCATATTGGCGCAATTGTATAAAAGTTAACCCAGCGCCATAATAGGCATTGGCATAATTCGGGTTGGCTTGTGCTGATTTGCGAAATGCTGCTATTGCCTGGTTATATTTACCTTGATTGAAAAAAATAGCTCCCAAGTTATACTGGGCTTCAGGGTATTTGGGATTAATTTTGATTGCTTGCTCAAAAGCTTTTTTAGCTCGATCTATTTTCCCCTGTTGTAAATAGCAAGTTCCTATATGATAGGCTGGCTCTGGAGCATTTTTACTATATTTCATCGCCTTTTTAAAGGAGACAATAGCCTGTTTGCAATCTCGCTGCCTTTCTCGCAATAATCCCAAATTGTAATGGGCTACTCCCAGTTTGGGATCGATTTCTAATGACCGTTGTAAGTAATTATTAGCCTGTTGTAAATTATTTCCTTCTAATAAGGTACCCCCTAAATTGGCGAAGGCTAGGGCAAATTTGGGATCGGTTTGGGTAGCTTGAAAAAAAGCATTGGCGGCTGGTTGTAATTGCCCTATTTGTCTGAGTGCTAAACCTAAATTGTAATGGGCTGGCGCTAAACTGGGATCTACCTGGATGGCTTGCCTAAAGGATGCGATCGCATTTTGGACTCTGCCAGCTTGAATAAATTGTAAGCCCTGGTTTAAAAAATCTGTGGCAGTTGGAGCTTGAGCTTGGGTTTGACTGGGTTCGGATGTGGAAACAGTGGGTAAACCGGGGATTGGTGTTTGGGCAATGGTTGGTGAAGTATAAAAAATACTACTACCACCAACTATGAAAATTACTAGTACGGAAACATAAAAGCTAGGAGAGAAAAGATCAAAACGGCAAAAACCAGAAGTATCAGCTTGTTGCTGCTGATTAATATATACTTTGTTCGCGCCAAACGGTACTGATACGGATAAATGATATTTAGACAGGAATATTGACATTGATTTTCTATATAGTTCGCAACAGTTTTAGTGAAGTTTGATTCACAAACAGATGGCTAAGGTTGCATTTTATTCATTAAACTTCAATATTATCTATAAAAATTTGTAGTACTTAAAATTTTGCGACTTAAATCTTACAACAAAATACGATTTTTTGCTGTGGTGATTAAATAAGAGTTAATGTCAACTTAAGGACGGGATAATTCTTGTTGATCAAAATTTTTATCCCTCATAACTCAAAATAAATACAAAGCTATCAGCCATCAGCGAAGAGAATAACTGTATAGCCGAACGACTTTTAAATCCCTGAATGCTGAGTGCTGACTGCTATCGTGATGTAACTAGGCGTAGCTGAACGCCAAGGAGGTTTTATGAACGAAAAAGTAAAATCGGGTTCGCGAAATGTAGCAATTGTCGGTCCATACTTAAGCGGTAAAACTTCTTTACTAGAGAGCTTATTGTTTGTAACGGGAGGAATTTCCCGTAAAGGTAGTGTCAAAGATGGTAACACAGTGGGAGACAGTGCTACAGAAGCACGCGATCGCCACATGAGTGTAGAAATTAGCACAGCCAACACTGAATATAATGACACTCGGTTTACATTTGTCGATTGTCCCGGAAGTGTGGAATTTGCCCAAGAAACTTACAATGCTTTAATTGGAGTGGATGCGGCAATTGTTGTCTGCGAACCCATCAATGAGCGCGTCCTCACCTTAGCCCCTCTATTTAAGTTCCTGGATGATTGGGAAATTCCCCACATGGTGTTTGTGAATAAGATGGATCGGGCAAATATTCATGTTTTGGAAACTTTGCACTCCCTGAAGGCAGTTTCTAGCCGTCCATTGGTAGCACATCAATATCCAATTATGCAAACAGAACAGCTAATTGGTTTTATTGATTTAGTCAGTGAACAAGCATATCATTACCATGATGGGGCACCGGCAGATCCAATTCCGTTTCCAGAAGAACTGAAAGAAGAAGAACACATTGCTAGGGCAGAAATGTTAGAAGCCTTAGCAGATTTTGATGATCATTTACTGGAAGAACTTTTAGAAGATATTGAACCTCCCCAAGAGGAGATTCTCAAAGACTTAAAAATGGAATTGGGTGCAGATTTAGTTGTACCTGTTTTCTTTGGTGTTGCTGAACAAGATTATGGTGTTAGACCCCTATTAGAAGCATTATTAAGAGAAGCACCAGAGCCAGAAACCACAGCAAAACATCGCTTAGGCGAACAAAAAGGTAATCAACCATTAGCCCAAGTACTCAAAACTTTTTATACACCTCAGGGAGGCAAACTGTCTTTAGTTAGAGTTTGGCAAGGTAAATTAACTGATGGTATGAACCTCAGTGGTATACGTCCTGGCGGCTTGTATCGCCTTATGGGACAACAGATGGAATCTGTAAGGGAAGCTAGAGCCGGGGAAATTATCGCTTTGAGTCGGATGGAAAGTATTAATACAGGAGATACCCTCCAAGAAGCTGGAAAAGTAGAATTACCGCAAGCCAAAAAACTAGAACCAGTTTATGCCCTAGCAATTACCCCCGAAAAGCGCAACGATGAAGTCAAACTCAGTAGTGCCATCACGAAAATGCTAGAAGAGGATCCTTCCTTGGCTTGGGAGCAACATGGTGATACCCATGAGGTGATCCTGTGGGGACAAGGAGAAATTCATTTACAAGTTACCCTAGACAGACTACGCTCAAAATATAATTTACCAATGACAACGCACTTACCCCAAGTGCCTTACAAAGAAACTATCCGCAAGTCAATTTCTTCAGCTCACGGGCGTTACAAGCATCAAAGTGGGGGTCATGGACAATTTGGCGATGTCTATCTTGACATTCAACCCCTATCCCGTGGAGAAGGCTTTAACTTTAATGAAACTATTGTTGGTGGAGTGGTTCCTAGGCAATATATTCCTGGTGTAGAAACAGGTGTGCGAGAATTTTTAACACATGGTCCCTTGGGTTTTCCGGTGGTGGATGTGGCTGTTACCCTCACCAATGGTTCCTACCACAGTGTTGATAGTTCTGAACAAGCCTTTAAATTAGCGGCTCGTCTTGCCATGCAGTCAGGACTACCCCAAGGTAATCCCACCCTTTTAGAACCAATTGTCAGGTTACAAGTGACTACCCCCAATGAATTTACCTCCAAGGTAATGCAGTTGTTGAGTGGTAGAAGGGGTCAAATTTTGGGTTATGAAGGTATACATGACTGGCAAGGTTGGGACCATCTCACCGCTTACCTACCCCAAGCAGAAATGCAAAACTTTATTGTCGAATTGCGATCGCAAACTTTAGGAGTTGGTTCTTTTGACTGGCAATTCGACCATCTCCAAGAGGTACCGGATAAGGTTGCTGAACGTATTCTTACTACTAGTGAAAATACTGGCAGTAATGGTAATGCAAAGAATGGTAAGAAGTGATGATGGGATAAATGTGGGAAGTATAGGCTGAGGTGAAATTTCTCTCTTGAATTTCCCCTACGCTGTACACAAATAGTTGAATTACCAAAATTCCCTAAATCATCATCCTCTTCTAAAGGACATACATCCCTCTCCTGAATTCAGGAGAGGGAAAGATTTTGTGGTAGCATCCCCTTTATCTGGTTCTCAGCGCAGTCAGCCAATATTTACATTAGTTGAAAGGAGCACTAGGGATTGCAAAATTGCAGTTAACGCAACGCATTCCTACACAACCACAGCCCTTAAGCTTACAAACACCACAGAAGACACTTCTAGCAATATTTGTGGCATCTAGATCGGCAAATATGCGTTTATCCAATAGGGGTTATTGTTCCATCAAGCCATTTTATACAGGGAAAATAGCCACCCTGTCCATCATAACAGGTATCCCAGGGATAAAACCTATAAGGAGTAGAATGGTTAGGCAAACGCCACCTGTCTAGCAGTGGAATTGAGCTATTTGAGAGACCTGTTTCTTTTATTTTATCTGATTGCCATCCAGTCGAGATATAAAGGATAGTTCCTTTTGACAAGTTTGGTAATTTCATATTGATTTTCTCCTTAAGCTATGCCAATTATTTCTACCTCACAAACCACGATCGCACTCTCCCCACACTCACTGGACATGCATCACTCAATTAACTGTGCTACACCACTACAAAATCGGCTGTCGCACTGGAAAGTCGATCCATCGACTTACAACAATATTGGCCCCCACCAAGTGAACCAACAGGGTCGATACCCGTAACAGTTGCTATAGCAAAGACCTGTCGACGAGGTCGGGAAATAATCACACTCCGGGAAATATGGAGTTGGCAAAGAAGATGTTAAGCTTCTCATCTGAGAAGGTACTAGACTGGCATACTTATTTTGTTGTGAGAGGGATGTCAACCTTAATAAACCTATCGATTGATTGGGAATTTTCATGTTTCTGTCCTCATAAAATGATTTTGTTCTCAACTGTGAAAGCGCTAAAACCTTTAGTAAATTTAGCCAGTAGGGTGCGTTATAGCTAAGTGCCTCTACCTCACAAACCACGATCGCACTCTCCCCACATTCACCGGACAAACATCACTCACATCTACTGTGAAGCGATACACTTTTCTAGCTTGTTGAAATACCTGTCTGGGATTGAAGAAAGTCAACTTTACATCCCAACACTCAGAATCCGGACGACACAGGGGACTAGGTTCCACCTCAATCGTATCGAGATCCATCTCCTCTCGAATGGCACACTCGTAAATCTGCTCCACATTCAGGGCATTAGTGGCTGAGTAATTAATAGCTCGTTCTTGGGGTGTAATCCCCAGATTGCGAAGCTCATAATAAATCCGTTCGAGAAAATTGATCACAGATTGACATCTTTGACCATAAGCTTCTCTATCTTGCGTCGATGCCGATTCAGCCGGAGCATTACCACAGATTGCTTGAATTAACGCTGATGTTGTCCAGCTATACATGCAGCGCAGGGTAGGAAAAATCACAGGCACAGTCTGACCAGACATCAGCATCACTTGTCCCACGATCACACCGGGAACTGAAATGCGCTCAACCCCTTCTAACAATTGTTCTCTGAGAAACTGGCGCAACCGTTCATATCCCCGTTCCGCATAGGCACCAAAGGGTTGAATCGCATAAATAGGTGTCGCATCCAAACTGAGTGTCCAGGTGATCGCTGCTGTATCCCAAGGATTCTCTTCCAGATACGCCAACAGTTGTTGAGGGTCTTGAGGATTAGCTCCTTCCCCCATATGCTGTTGGATAGAGTCTCGGCGAGCCTCTGCACCAAAGTCATACCCAAGCTGCCCTAGGGCATAAATCAACTGGGCTTGGGCTGATGTACCCCCACCTCCCTCACAACTACAGGCAGCAGGAGATATGGCACTGGGAGTTATCTGCTCTTGCACCTGAAGTGATGAACCCGGGTTTTGTAACCCTTGAGGTATTACCTCAGAAGACGGAGCACTGTAACTTGCCACTTCCACAGCCGGAATTTCTGCTTGGGCTAGAGGTGGTGGCGGTTTTCCTGACTCTGTAGGTACAGGTTGTATCGTTGCTACTTCTAAGTTTTCACTCATGACTTCTCCTTGTTGAAGAATGATTGACATGGCTCCTTTGACATTGATGCGACCTGCTAAAAGGCGGCGACAGTCAGGGGCTGGTTGGTCGTCACAGGCAATAGCACTTTGAAGAATGGCAGCTCGAATTGCTTGAGGATTGGGAGTTTGACTACCCTTGACTTGGAGACTTAGAAGCAGAGCTGCAATGCCAGAGACAATCGCAGTGGCATAACTGGTTCCACTACTGGTTGTGACACCCCCGCCAGGAATTGCTCCGGGTATGTTTTCCCCCAGAGCCAAAATCCCTTGGGCGCGATACTTCTCACCCCAATTGCTGAAATCTAGGGGTATTCCTGCCGCGTTCATAGCACCTACCACCAAAACTGATGGCAATGCACCAGGAATATGCAAGCAATTACAACCCTCATTACCAGCCGCCGCTACAATCAGGATGTTCTGCTCTAGGCAATGTCGAACAGCATGGGCAAGTAAAGAATCTGCTTCTCCACTAGAGGTTAATTGTCCACCACTAATGTTGATAATCTGAGCACCGTGATTCGCCGCTAAAAGAATAGCTCTGGCGAGATCGAGTTGGGAACATGGGGCAATTCCACCTCCCTTTTTATCGGTAAAAATGGGAATTAGTAAACCCCGACATCCAGGCGCAATGCCTTTTACCGAACTATGGTGCTGACCAAAGATGATACTGGCAATGTGAGTGCCGTGTTGAGCTGCCGAACCTTGAGTAGAAATGTTTGAAACTAGAGGATCTAATTGAGTGAAAGTAGCTCTCTCAAGGCTGGAGTGGGACAGATCGACTGAGCCATCTAAAACAGCAACACAAATTTCCGGCTCTCCGACTGTTTCTTTCCAGAGATCCTCCAGTCCAGCAATTAAATTACTATGAGTATGGATTAAGGCTGCCATATGCGAAATACCTAAAGTCTGAATTTCATTCAGAAGATTTATGTTCCGCTATCCCTGATGGTATCTCAGTAATTTCACAGTTAAAACATTTTTGTTTCAAAACTTCAATGAGTATTTTTATAAAGTGCTAGGAACCCTATCAGATGAGGAATCAGCAATTATTAGGGCCACCCGTTAAGTCTCCCGACTCCCTCAGGGGGTGACAATCAGCTTGAAATGGAGACAGGGTTTGGGGTTGAGTGTTATATCATGTTCGGTTAGAGACTTATGGTTAAGGCTGCAAGGGGGCAGGGGGCAGGGGGCAGGGTGCAAGGGGAGAAAGAGTTTGGGTGATTTTTGCATGGATGGCTATATCACAAGTAATCAGACGGACATGATGTTAGGTGATGGGGAAATTATTCTGTGAATATTGCAATCTGTGAATAACCTGAAAGTGGTCAGACCTTTGATTAATATGTGATTTACCTCATATGTAATCTGACACTCAAAAGGTAATTAACGAAAGAAGAAGGATAATTGGTGGGGGACTTAAACCCTTTCCTATACTAAGGGAAGCAAGAGGAAAGTACTTTGTTTTAAGAATATGAAACTCTACCTTCTTCCCTCTTCCCTCTGACTTCTTCTTTCTCGCGTAGCGAGTTAAAACTTAGGGAGCTCCAAAAAATAAATTACCCAATTTTTGGAATCAATTGGAATCAAAACGACTTTCCTTCCCCCTGCTCTCTACTCCCTGCTCCCCTGCGTTCATAACGATTGATTATTTTTTTATTTGGAATTCCCTTATTTCTCCCTAACCCCCGACCCCTAAAACCTAACCCCAGTAATAATTTTATCCTTTTTTCACGCGTTAAGTTTTGTGGTATTGTTCCTCTTCATCTGATTCTCAGCGCAGTCAGCCAATATTTGCTTCGGTTATTAATCGTCCCCTCGGCTACGATTATGTTGATCACCCAAGCAACCGTCATTAGTATGTCTCGAGTTAGCCCACTTGGCTCTCCAACAGTCAACAACCACGGTATCGTGACCAATACTTGCGTTCCTGCTCCTTGACCTAATGCATAGGCACGGATCATCCAAGCTCGATGTTGCACAATCCGCTTTTTGAAAATTGCTGCTATTCCTAGCAAAATATTAGCGATCATGGCGAATCCAACGATAATACGAACACAATAAAGGAGGTTGCCCTGAAGATCATCAGGAAAGGAGTAATAGTGAGTCATCCACAAACCCGAAATGGCGGAAATTAGACCTGCAATACCCAATAACCGACCTGCTAGCCGGTGCCATTTCGGATACATTCTCATAACACTGGGAAGAAATTGAAAGGCTCCAAGAATGCAATATGGAACAGCGCTCAAGATGTGGAGTATAACTGGAATTGGCGCTGATTGTATTCTCGGATTTTCAGGCACTAATCCTGAATCGCTAACCAGATCCACCAGTCGAAATATTCCACCTACACAAGGAACGAAGCTTAGTAGAAGCAATCCGATCAAGATGATCCATTCTGATTTCTTGAGATTTATCATAGCTGATTCGATTCAATCACTATAGAGGTGCTAGTCAGCTCTCCTGCTCGCTTGCGGACGGGAAACTGAATTTCTACTACATATTCATCATCTCCTGGCTGTTTGGGCAATTCTAGAAACACCAATCTGACTGCACCAGCTAGATCGTAGTGATTGCTTTCTACCCATTCTGCGATCGCACTATAACCTAGAAGCTTGGAACAATCCTTCGTCTGGGGTACAAAGGTTGCCATAGTTGCCGAGGGCAGAAATTTATCTACTAAAGTTATGCCATTATTATTAGTTAAAGATAGGCTGCTGGTTTTCTCTAGGGATTTGCCAAATTCCAGATCTATGTAGTCACTGTCTATGCCATCTTCGTGCAAAACAATCGTCATTTGTCCTTTGCTGGTTCGATTTCCCTGAGTTAGAGCATTAAATACAGACCAAAAGAAATCATCTTGAGAGTCAGTCTGAGATAAAACTTGGCGTGCCGAAACAAACCTCTGTTGGGGGACTTGTTTGACTATCACATCGCGAACTAGATGCTCCCGATCTTGAATTTGCTTGAGACGGGATTCAATAGTGCGAATACGTTGGAGCTCTGACAATACCTGTTGTTCTAACTCTGCTTTTTTTAAAGACAACATCCCCTGTATTTCTGTGGGAGAAATATCATCTCGCACAAACCTTTGAATTTGATTTAACGATAAGCCCAAATCTTTTAATGCCAGAATGCGATTGAGTTCTGGCAATTGACTCGCGCTATAGTAGCGATGTCCGCTTTCAGAATCTATTTTGACTGGTTGAAACAACCCAATCTCATCGTAGTAACGTAACAATCGCTTGGAAACCTGGGCAATACGAGCGTATTCACCAATGCTATACATGATGTCTTTGTTTCTTTGCTTCTGTGTTTCTAAAGATAGGGGGTGACGTAACGTGAGGATCTATAGTTGTGAAAAAAATCTTTACAATGAATTTTCAGAAATGATTCGGTCAGGAAGAGGCAGGGGAGCAGGGAGCAGGGAGTAGGGAGTAGGGAGTAGGGAGTAGGGAGTAGGGAGTAGGGAGTAGGGAGTAGGGAGTAGGGAGCAGGGAGCAGGGAAGAATGAGCAGGGAGTAGGGAGTGGGGAGCAGGGGATAAACCCTATCAGATGGGGACTCAGCAATTATTAGTGCCATCCGTTAAGTCTCCGGAGTCGCTAAAGAATCCGTACTATTGAGTAACTTAGCAGTGGCATTAGTAATAACTTGTGCCGAACCTGCAAAGAATGGACGGTTAATATTAGTCGGTGTATCGCTTAGTTGATGGTAATGGGGTGTACGCAGATTGGCAGTATCCGTAACTAATACAGCTCCCACTCCCTGCAACCAAAATGGTGCATGATCACTACGTAAAGTATCTGGTATAAGCAAGCCTTTTAGGGGTACTGGTAAGGCAAATATTGGTGGTAATGATTTTTTAGAGCTTGAACTCTTGAGAGGTTCTGCAAGGGGCTGATCAGGGAATATTTTGCGTTGAAAAGCATGGAGGATGGGCAAATGTTCCGTATCGCCAATTACAGCCAGGAAATTTCCTGTATCACCTGGTGGAGTTATAGGTAAACCCTGAGGATATTTTTGGCATCCAGGGGTGTAACAGGCATAACCCACCATATCCATGACAATTGCACCCTGGAGATGATCTAAATTTTTTTTCTTGGCAACAAATGCCTTGCTACCCCATAATCCTGATTCTTCTTGATCAAAAAAAGCTAGTTGTAGGGTGCGTGGAGTTTTTTGAGAACCTAACAGTCGAGCAATTTCTAAAATTACAGCCACACCACTGGCATTATCATCAGCACCGGGGGATTTGGCAACGGTATCATAATGGGCAGCTAGGAGAATTGCTCCTGCATCCTTATTGCTCCCTTTGCGTTCAGCAAATACATTAATACCTCGGTCAAACTTTTGTAGCTTGGGTTGCCAGCCGATTTTTTGTAATTCTTCGATGATATACTTACGAGTACGCGATCGCTCCCTATCTGTGTAGCGTTGAAAATTTAAGTTTTGCAGATGAGAGAATAAGCGATCACTAGATACTTGCGGTAAATTCAATGGCTCATTGACCCTTGCAGGAGCTTTCGGTTGAGGTTTTGGCGCTTCTACTTGGATTTTTGCCATTACCTTTGGTTTCTCAGGCTGTTGCCAAAAGCCGCTAATCACAGTCACCGTAGCTACAGCCAAAGTTAAAAATACCAGCCAAATCCATTTTTTCATGTGACTCATCCGTAGCTTGCTGACTGAGGATTGTATTTTTCCCTATACCAAGTATGACGACTCGTCTTTTGACTGAAGAGACAAATTGACATAAAGTTCCCAATAAAAAAGGTTCAATATCTGTGATGCTGAAAAAATTTTTCGTTATTACCAGTGGGTTCACTTGTTTAAGTTTATTGGGTGTTGGCAGTTATGGAATTGCCGATAAAATGAATCACCATCATAATCATCACAACCATTCCCATAAAAGCATTGAAATTCCTACGGGTCAAGCCGTACCATCAGTTGACTTGGTAGTATATAAAGATACTAAAAAAGGATGGAATTTACAAGCTAAAGTTACTAATTTTAAGTTTGCACCAGAGAATGTAAATAAAGACGATAAACCTGGTGAGGGTCATGGTCATTTGTATATAAATGGCAAAAAAATCACCCGTATTTATAGCTCCTGGTACTATTTGGCTAGTCTCCCACCTGGGAAAAATAAAGTAACTATCAGATTAAATGCTAACAAACATAACCCTCTGGCTCATAATGGAAAACTAATAGAAGATACAGAAATGATTGAAGTACCACTAAAAGAATAATGGGTAAAATCTACTTAATCTCTTAAATCCGTATAATCCGTGCTAGATTTTTGGTTAATTGCTCTTTTGGGTTTCCTGGGAAGTTTTGGACATTGTGCAGGTATGTGCGGTCCCCTGACAGTGGCTTTTTCCCTGTCTCATCAACAGCAAACACCTCCCTGGCAACAACAATTACAATTTCATACCTTACTTAATTTAGGTAGAATACTTAGCTATACCCTTGTAGGTTCTGGAATTGGGGCAATCGGTTCAGTATTATTAGCTAGTGGACAGATGGCAGGTGTTGGTAGTCAATTACGCCAGTGGATGGCAATTATTACCGGCACAATGTTGATTTGGTTTGGTTTGAGACAAATTAAACCAGAGTTTTTACCACGGATTCCCATACTGCATCCCCTATTTCAAACTAATCTCCACAATCGCTTACAAACAGGTATGGTGAAATTATCCTTGGGTAAGCAATGGTGGACACCAATACTATTAGGAATGACTTGGGGATTAATACCTTGTGGTTTCCTATATGCAGCCCAAATCAAAGCTGCGGAAACTGGTAATTTGTGGAGGGGTGGATTAACCATGCTAGCTTTTGGTATGGGAACTTTACCCACAATGTTAGGTATTGGGATATCTACATCCCTGCTCAGTCAAGATAGGCGCAGTCAGCTATTTAGGTTGGGTGGTTGGGTAACTCTTACTATTGGTATCCTCACCTTGCTGCGAACTGGGGATGTGATGATAGATTACACGGGACATGGGGCTTTAATTTTGCTATTTTTAGCTTTAATTGCTCGTCCTGTGAGTGGTTTGTGGGTATCTCCACTGCGTTACCGTCGCGCTTTGGGAGTAGGTGCTTTTGTTCTCTCTGGGTTCCACACAATCCATATGATAGAGCATTCTTTACAATGGAATTTGGCTGCTTTTTGGTTCCTGACACCATTATTTCAGTGGGGTATGGCTGCAGGTGTTTGTGGATTTATTTTGATGGTTCCGGCGGCGGTGACTAGTTTTGATTCCTGGCAAAAGCGATTGGGAAAACGTTGGCGACAAATACACTTACTTGGCTTACCAGCAATTGTTTTCAGCGTTATCCATGCTCTGACAATTGGTTCCCATTATTTTGGTTCTTCCCAATTAACCTGGGAAAATAAACTTGCTGTCGGTTTTTTATTAATTGCAGCTGTGGCTGTATTTCTCCTCAGAAATCGCTTTTTTTGGTCATTGTTATCCCTAGAGAAATTCTATGTTCCTCCCAGCAAAGCAAAGTAGTTCCGCTTATGGATGCTTGAGTTTAATCATGTTGGCTTTAACAACTGGGGTTGAGCCAACATTTGCCCATAAAGTCAAGGTTGAGGGTGACGTGGGTGCAACTCTACACATTGAACCCAATGATATTCCTCGTGCAGGAGAGCCATCCCAAACTTGGTTTGCTCTCACCCGTAAGGGTGGTAAGCTGATCCCTCTAGCTGAATGTAACTGTCAGTTATCTGTTTATGCTGAACCTCATGTATCAGGAGAACTACCACTTTTACAGCCAACCTTAAAAGCGATTACCGCAGAACGCTATCAAGGTATTCCCGGTACTGTGATCAATTTTCCTCGTCCTGGTGCCTATCAATTACAACTAAGTGGTAAACCATCTACAGGTCAAAGCTTTCGACCTTTCACTTTAAAGTTTAATGTAACTGTGGCTGTTGGAAGTAGGGATAAAAATAATGATAATACACTGACTCAACCAACGGTTAATACTGAGAATAATGCAAGTAATAATTGGCTCTTACCAGTAATTGCGATCGCTCTTTTGAGTACAGGAGTTATTTGTTTATTTGTGCTGCTAAGAAAGAAAGAGCGATGAGGGAATGACAGAAGAATAAAATAATACAAGTACAACGCATAAGTAGTAAGTAGGGCTTGCTGTTCAGAGGTTTGGTACCTCAACAATGCCTTAATCTATACCCAGAATACTAAAATTGTGCTGTGAACGCTTATGATTGGGCCTATTTTTTTTCTTCGTATTTTATTTAACTTAACTTCATCACTTTTTTACCAAATACTGAATCCACTTAGTTTATAGTTGAATTCACTGTAGTTTTTTAAACAAAACAGCACTAAATATTGAATTGGTTTTTAGTCGATTTATCGTAACATTTTTACAATTATGATTCGGAAATTATCTATTTTAGCAGCTGGAACATTACTTAGTTATGGGGTTCTAGTAGCCAGTTTAAATAATTCAGCCCAAGCAGCTCAAGTAACAGCTGGTCCTAGTAATGAGTTTATATTTGATACAGATAATGCAGTTACAAATGCAGAAGTGCTTTCTGGTAATAGTGTAACTTTTGGTCATGGACACACACCATTTATTGACGACCCCGATAATAATATCGGTAACCTAACTGATAATTCTCCAGGAACAGTTACTGGTATTGGAGAGCCTCAATATGGTCCATTTTCTCCCAGCTCTTTGCAAGCATCTTGGAGCAGTCGTCCCAACGGAGATACATTGCTCGTTAATCAAGAAGGAATTGATTTATACATTTTTGAATCGAGCAATAGCAACAATATTGATACGTTGGCTGTAAGTGTTACAGGAGCAAACGGAGCAACAAAATTTTTCTATGAAAAACCGATCAATTTTACCTCTACAACTAACTCTGATGTTGGTTACTGGACTTTCGGCTACGATTTAAGCTGGTTGGGATTTGAAAATGGTGAAACCATTGAATCCTTGACAATTGCCAATTTCTCCACTTTTGCTACAGTTAATCCAATTCCTGGAGCTGAAGGTACTGGGAATCGTGGCTTTGTTGATTTTAGCGGTAATACGGGTGAAAAAATTGCTGGCGGTTTAGGTAATAGATTCGTAGGAACTGATCAACGCTGTGGAACAGTAACAGATAATGGAGGACCTAATGCTAACTCCTATCATTTTTCTTGGTGTGAACCTGGTGTTAAGAACTGGGATACTGACCCTGACCTTGTATATATTGTTGCAGCAGGAGATGCTAAGTTTAGTACGAGTCATGTAGTAGCCCAACCTGTTCCCGAACCCGAATTTGGATCTATGTCATTATTGGGAGTATTAGTCGCAGGGGTATTTGGTATTGGTTCTACTGTAAAATCTAAACAGAAGCAGATAGTTTAAGGTTTAATCGAAAAAGTGTTCTTGAAGTTTTGTAACAAAAAGGAGCGATCGCATTTTGCGTGGCTCCTAGGTACAATAGCTATAAATCCCACCAATTTTAAACAAGTGGAAAAATATCTATGATTGAGTCATGGTGGGGTTTCAAATATAATCGTGCATTCTGCCTTTTACTTATTTTTTGGCAATTACCCAAACTGCGTGAATAATTCCCAAAATATAAAAGCCAAAAATAGTCAAAAGTACATTAATCCAAAAGTCTATACCGAAACCTACTTGTAGAAAGACTCCCAAAGGGGGTAGAAAAATAGCGCAGATAATCCGAACTAAGTCCATTGTTTTCTCTATAAATCTTACAAGAATGCCATTTTTACCTACTTATCTAAAGATAACATTTATTTTTCTGGACAGCATTATTTAAGATATGTAACAAAAAGGAGCGATCGCATGTTGCGCGGCTCTTAGGTAGAATAACTATAAATCGTACAAATTTTTAAACCATTTGAAAAATGTTTGTGCTTGAGGATGATGGGGGTTTAAAATACGTTCTTTGATAGCTTGATGTAATTGTCTTCCGGGTTCGTCTTGCCATGCTAACCAGGTATAAATATTAGCCTTATCAATATGAACATTTTTAAATGTTGCACCTTTGCTTTGTGCTTCTGTTACTACTGATTGAACATATTGCCAAAGAGCTTCACTTTCGTTAGGAATCATGTATGTCAGAAAAGTTTCCAACATACCTCGCATTCCGTTATCTGGCATAATCCAGACACCAAACTTAATCTCATTTGTCGTGTGAATCAGTCCTGTTTCTGGTAGTTTTTCGGGGAAATCAGGAATGCTTTTTAAACAGGCATTTCTTACACTTTCCCAACGTCCAGAAGGGTTTTCATCTGCATCTATTATTAGTCCTAAATGAGTTAATCCAGAAGCTTTTAATTCAGTGGAGATTACCTCTGCATCAATAAATTGATCATTACCATAGGATTCAATATAAACAATAGCTTTGTCTTTTGTATCACCCCAAGAAATACCATTAGCTTCTATAAATTCGGGAATAACTCTTTTATCTTGCTCTCCTTCTACAATTAACTTTTTTGGTTTATAATATCTTGCCATTGCTAACGTACCTCAATACCTCGCTCAGCAGCAATGACAATTTCCCGTTCAGTAAAAGCAACAGCCGTTTGTTTTCCCTTTTCTATACGTTGAATTGTAATTCCATCTTCCGCAACTTCTTCCTCCCTAGCAATAGTGGCTAGACTAGTCCAGCAGTCACTATTATGTGTAGTTGCGAAAACCTGGACATTCAATTTTTTTGCTGTTTCCCAAATTAGCTTCCACATATCAGACATTGCTGTAAAGTGGAGTCCAGTATCAATCTCATCAACAAATAGAAATCCATCTTTTGCACATACAATTGCGAGTGCAAGTCCCAAAATGCGCCATATTCCATCCCCCATACTACCAATAGGTACACGTTGATTGCTGTCAGAAAGACGTACTAAAAAGCCTGTCCTTGATTCTGAAGACCTAAATCTTTTATAACCAACTGGAGCAATGCGCTCAATTTTTGGTTCAATTGTCTGAAGTGCTTCTTCTACAAGTTTTTCTTCTGGTGTTAATACTACCTGCTCGAACAATTCAATCATTTTCTCTGTTGTTAAAGAAGATGATGTGACAAATTGCGTTATTGCAGGTTCGTCAATATAATCTCTAAAAAGTCGCCGAGAATCTCCTAAAAATAAACTACCATCAATTGATAAAGGTGCTGTCGAAATTACTTCTTGACCTCTGTAACTCCACTTTACGTTAAATTCTAGCTGATGAGACTGAGGTATTTTTATTAAGAAAAAAATCTTTTCTTCAATGTCATCATTAATTCCTAATACAGAAAAATCACTACCTGCTTCAATCTCATGACCAGAAAATAGATGACGAATATCAAGTTCACGCCTTCCTTTGCTATCATCGTTCCACAGATATTCACCTCGGTTAATCATTATCTCCGCTAGTGGTTCAAGATTCGTTCGCGAACATAAAATTTGAATAGCTTCCAATATAGATGTTTTACCACTATTATTTTTACCAACTAGCAGATTAACCCTACCAAGCTGCTGAAGCTCAAAGGACGGAAAACAACGAAAATTTTCGATTTTGATACTCTTAAACATAATTTTGCTGCTATAAAGCAACACAGGGGTAACAAAGGGTCTCAGGGACTTTATCCTGACACCTCTAACTCTAGCAAAAAGGACGATTGAAGGAGAATGATGTTTGCCATTTATTGTTGAAAATATTCGGTCATGAAAGACTTGCAATCCACAATCCAAAATCCAAAATCCAAAATTGCCTCAGCCACCACTAATTTTAGCTTTATAACCTTTTTGCTTGAGAAGTTCGAGAATTTTTTGCTTGTGTTCTCCCTGAATCTCAATAGTATTGTCTTTCAATGTTCCCCCTGTACCGCATTGAGATTTCAATTGCTTCAATAACCCTTGTAAAATTTCTGGTGTACTTTGAAACCCAGTAATTATAGTTACAGTTTTCCCCTTACGCCCAGCACGGGTGGCTTGCACTCGCAAGTCTTGTTTC
Source organism: Calothrix rhizosoleniae SC01 (assembly GCF_900185595.1). GTDB lineage: Bacteria > Cyanobacteriota > Cyanobacteriia > Cyanobacteriales > Nostocaceae > Calothrix_A > Calothrix_A rhizosoleniae. The sequence continues at coordinate 7,056 of NZ_FYBH01000289.1, read as the reverse complement.
TCTGGAGGTAAATTTGGGGTTGCTCTTTCCGTTGCGGGAGATTCATGATTGCCAAATTCGCTGTATACAACCCGATTTTCCGATGATTTACGTTTAGAAGCAGACATAATTGGTAAGTTAAAAGCCTGTGAATGGTAATTTTTAATTCTCTATATTAGGGCTAGCGATCGCTAATTAGGGTGATAATAGGTATTTTTGCATTTCTCCCATAACCTTCCCATCAGTTCTAAAATTGTTCTTGTGCCGTTATTTTAACTAATCCGTGACTACAACTCCCCTTTCACCTGCTTCCACAAATAGCCAGAATCCCGATTCACAAGGACGTTTTGGGCGTTTTGGTGGTAAATATGTGCCTGAAACCCTGATGCCTGCCTTAGCTGAGTTAGAAACAGCTTACCAGCAATACCGCCAAGATCCTCAATTTCAAGCCGAACTCCAAGATTTACTCAAGGACTATGTCGGACGCGCTACACCTCTATATTTTGCTGAACGTCTCACTGCTCATTATGCCCGTCCTGATGGGACAGGACCGCAAATTTACTTAAAACGTGAAGATTTAAATCATACTGGTGCTCACAAAATTAATAATGCCATCGGTCAAGTATTACTGGCAAAACGCATGGGCAAACAGCGCATCATTGCCGAGACTGGAGCAGGACAACATGGGGTAGCAACGGCGACAGTTTGCGCTCGATTTGGTTTAGAATGTGTTATCTATATGGGTGTTCATGACATGGAACGCCAAGCATTAAACGTATTTAGGATGCGCCTCATGGGTGCGGAAGTATGTCCAGTGTCTGCGGGTACGGGAACCCTCAAAGATGCTACTTCCCAAGCCATTAGAGATTGGGTAACTAATGTAGAATCAACCCATTACATCCTTGGTTCCGTGGCTGGGCCCCATCCCTACCCAATGATAGTCAGGGATTTCCATGCGGTAATTGGAGAGGAAACCCGCGCCCAAGCAATGAAAAAATGGGGTGGCTTACCAGATATTCTCATGGCTTGTGTGGGTGGTGGTTCCAATGCTATGGGACTATTTCATGAATTTGTGGGCGAATCCTCTGTCCGATTGATTGGGGTAGAAGCTGCTGGAGAAGGTGTAAACACAGAAAAACATGCCGCTACCTTGACAAAAGGAAGAATTGGTGTATTGCACGGAGCCATGAGTTACTTGTTACAAGATGCAGAGGGACAAGTAATTGAGCCCCATTCCATTAGCGCTGGTTTAGATTATCCTGGGGTGGGTCCTGAACACAGCTATTTGAAAGAATTGGGACGTGCTGAATATTACAGCGTTACCGATGCCGAAGCCTTGGCAGCCTTCCAGAAATTATCCCAGTTAGAAGGGATTATCCCTGCTTTAGAAACATCTCATGCGATCGCTTATTTGGAAACCCTTTGTCCTCAATTAGCTGGTAGTCCCCGGATTATCATTAACTGTTCTGGGCGGGGTGATAAGGATGTGCAGACAGTGGCTAAGTTATTGAATCCTGGCTGAGGGGAAGAGGGAAGGAGTGAAAGAGTAGATAAATCAATTATTCCGTAGGGGCACGGCATCCACAATATTTCGGTATATGGAATAGTTTTATACCATTTCTCTAAATCCTGGCTACAGATAATTCTCCCCCTGCTCCCTGCTCCCTGCCCCCTGCTGTCCATGTGTAGTTTTATTTTGGAGAATTGGTATTAATGGTGCCGTGCCCTCCCTTCTGTGAATTAATTTAAGAATTACAAATTATATAAATGTATCCTGGACAAAAACTGCGACAATTACTCGAAAGCCCAGAAATAATTGTTATCCCTGGTATTTATGACTGTTTGGGAGCAAAATTAGCAGAGAATACGGGTTTTAAAGCGATCGCTAGCAGTGGTTTTGGCATTGCTGCTTCTACCTTGGGTTTACCAGATTATGGTTTCCTCACTGCGACAGAAATGCTTGACACTGTAGGGCGAATTGCTCAATCTGTAAGTATTCCCCTGATTGCCGATTGTGATACTGGTTATGGTAATGCTTTAAATGTGATCCGTACTGTGAAAGATGCTGTGCGGTTGGGTATTGCAGGGGTAATTCTGGAGGATCAGGAATGGCCGAAAAAATGTGGTCATTTTGAGGGTAAGCAGGTTATATCTATGACAGAACATATGGGAAAAATACGGGCAGCAGTGGACGCTCGTGGTGATAGTGGTTTGGTAATTATTGCTCGCACGGATGCTAGGGCGAACCTGGGTTTAGATGAGGCGATACGCCGGGGACGGTCTTATATTCAGGCTGGTGCGGATGTATTATTTGTAGAAGCACCCCAATCTGTTGCAGAATTAGTAGCGATCGCCAAAGCTTTTCCTGATGTGCCATTAGTTGCCAATGTGATTGAAGGTGGGAAAACTCCCCAGCTTTCCGTATCCCAGTTGCAACAGATGGGGTTTAAGATTGTCTTTTTTGCCGTTTCGGCTCTACTTGCAGCTACTCAGGGAATGACAGCTTGTTTCCAGAGTTTGAAAGAGCAGGGAACTACGGCGGATTTTGATAATATGGTGAATTTTGAGGAGTTTAAGCAATTTATTGGTATTCCTAAATATCAAGAATTGGAAGAGAAATATCGGGATTAATTTTTTTTAATTTATACCAACAGGAGGTGCAAAAACAATTCAAATTTGGTAATTGGTTACTATGCAGTTGCTAATTTCTGCCCTAATCGCTTTGCTTGCATTTTAACCTTCTCAGAAAGTTCTACCTCTTTGGGATTAACCAACCCAATCCATAATACACCAATGGGTTTTGCCCCTAGCATCTTTGCTAAATCTTTTAATGCACCCAACGCCCCTGTCAACCACCTAGTCATCCAAGCCGGTGCAGCACTGGATAAGACGAGAACCGCCTTTTTCCTCATGGTAGTATTCCTCATTATCGGTTGAGGTGTATCCCAGGACCAATACCCATAACAGACACAACGTTCTAAAAGTTTACGGGTTAGTGCATTAACATTCCCAAAATTCACAGGCGCACCAATCACAAGGGAATCAGCAATTTCAATATCTTGTAAAACCTGATCCATATCATCTTCCAGAACACATTTACCCCTTTCTGTACCTGGTTCTTGTAAACAGGTACGACAATTGGTACAAAATTCAATATGTTGGTCTTGGAGATAAATTTTTTTAGTTTCCGCCCCTTGACTCTCAGCTGATGCTAAAATTTGGGCGATCGCAGAATCAATAAATCCATTCTTACGATAGCTACCAACAATCCCCACTACTTTTTTGCCAGTATCCATAACTCTAGCCTCCATCTCCATTCCTATTTCTAATTTTGAATCACAAAAATGAAGAACCTGTGAAGACTAATCACATAATCACAGAACAAAGAAGATACAGCATATTTCATCTTCGTGAAGTACATTTGGACGGGCAGGGATGCCCATCCCACTCTTAGTTTTAGTATGTAGTCTTGTACTTCATTTACCTGCAAAATGCTGTATATATTTCCATCCCTCACTCCCTCACTCTCCCACTCTCCCACTCCCCCACTCCTTCACTCCCTCACTCCCCCCTCTTCCCTAACTCGATGCATCAGCCTATCATAGGAACAAGATGCCCGTTAGTCTTGTGGACTCAGAGACAAAAGTATGGTTGTAGCATTACTCTATTTAATATTGGCTGGAGTTTATCTACTGGTACTACCCGTAGCTGTATTGTTTTACCTCAAGCTGCGGTGGTATGTAGTTAGCTCTATTGAGCGGGGGTTTATGTACTTCCTAGTATTTTTCTTCTTCCCCGGTTTATTACTCCTGTCGCCGTTTGTCAATATTCGACCCCAGCGACGACAAATTGAAGTCTAATTATTTAAGATTGGTAGGTCATTATTCTCATGCGACGTATTGACGCTATTGGAATTGTTCTCGGCGTTTTTGTTGCAGGCGGCTTGGCATATGTTGTATTACAGTTAGTTGGTTTAGATAGCCAAAATGCTGGAATATGGAGCCAAGCATTGCTTGTTTGTGGATTGATCGGGTGGTTATTTACCTATGTATTTCGTGCCGTTAACAATAAAATGACCTACCATCAACAACGAGATGAGTACGAACAAACTTACTTGCAAAAACGCTTAGACGAGCTTTCACCAGAAGAATTAGAGCGCCTGCAAGCAAAAATAGAACAAGAACAGGACTCACAGCTGTAAATTAATGGTTGGTTAATCACATATCTTGCACCTTCTCAATAACTTAAGGGTAAGGTGGGCAGTGCCCACCCTACAAGCTGTCTCACTGATAACTGATAACTGATAACTGAAATGGCTGTGATTTCTGATTGTTTTGCAAAGCTGGCACAAAATCAACAATGTGCTCTAATCCCTTTTATTACCGCCGGTGATCCTGATTTGTCAACAACTGCATCTGCACTACAAACTCTCGATCGCAGTGGTGCGGATATGATTGAATTAGGTGTGCCCTATTCTGATCCTCTCGCAGATGGGCCAGTAATTCAAGCTGCTGCCACCCGTGCTTTATCAAAGGGTACAACCTTGGATAAAGTTCTGGAAATGCTGCAACAAATCATTCCTACCTTAAATGCACCAATTATCCTGTTTACCTACTACAATCCCATTTTAAACCGTGGTATTGAGCAATTTCTCCAGCAAATAGCAGAGATTGGTGTCGCTGGTTTGGTAGTACCCGATTTACCTCTAGAGGAGGCTGCTAATTTACTGGAACCAGCCAGTAAAATTGGCATTGAAGTTATTTTACTCATTGCTCCTACCAGTTCCAGCGAACGCATTGAAGCCATTGCTCAGGCTTCCCAAGGTTTTATCTACTTAGTTAGTGTCACTGGGGTGACGGGTATGCGATCGCAAATTGAATCACGTGTATCAGATTTAATTGTTCAGATTCGTAGTGTTACGGAAAAACCCATTGGAGTAGGCTTTGGCATTTCCCAACCAGAACAGGCACAACAAGTACGTGGTTGGGGGGCAGATGCAGTTATCGTTGGTAGTGCTATAGTTAAACGATTGGCAGAAGGTACACCAGAACAAGGACTAAGTGCGATCGCTGATTTTTGTGCAAATCTGAAGTCAACATTGTCCAAATCTTAAGTAAAATTAATTACTAATTTTAATCAAACCAGGGAAGGTAAATTAAAAAGTGTAAACAGCTAATTTTTTTTCACCTTCCTTAGTAGACAATTTAACGGATATCGTTTTGAATATATAAAGCACATAGCAGTGGTTTAACAACTAGTCAATACCAAAATTTATATTCAAGTATTATATTAAAGGAACGGTAAGGTATAAATTTATGAGTGTGAGAGAGTATAAATTATTAGATGTAGTAGTGTCGCAGTCTAGAGGCAAGGGACGATGAGTGAAAGTATGGCATTTGTCGGCGGAGTCGCAATAGCAGGGCTGGCGGCGCTCCTATTACTTAAGGGTGCAACAGGTAACACTCCTGTGCAGCCAAATTTTACCGTATCCCCCCCCATGCAATCACCTGTAGTTACTCCCATGATGCCACAGGTGGGAACATATCCTTATTTACAACAAAATCCCAACGTTCCTTTACCCGTAGATCCCAACACTAGTCAGAAGCTAGCAGAACTAGAAAAATTAAAAGTGATTAGTGAAAGGTTGCAGCAGGAAAATAATCAGCTCAAAGTTCAAAATCAACAAATGCAGTTCCAACTGCAACAGCAACAGTTGCAATTAACTGCTCAAAACAAAAATCAACAGGTTCCCACATCAACAGAATTCAATAGCACTGAAAAAACCCTATTCTCTTCACCAATAATTTGGGCTGTGGGAGGAATGAGTTTAGCCATTGGTGGTGGAGTCGTAGTTGCAGGTGTTTTAGCCTTATTTTCTCCCAAAGAACGTAGTACCCGCACAGTACAAGTATTACATCCTTACCATAACCCCAATCAACCCTTGACTCCTGTGCGACGGGCTGAATTTTTACCTCCTCGCAAGGAAGTTAGAAGGGTGCAACAAACCCACGAGTACGACGATATGCACTGAAAAGCTAAATAGCAAACAACTAAAGCATTTGCGCGATCGCTATACTGGAGAAGAGAATATGGCTATCGTCATAGTGCTTTTTATGTGTTTATCATTTTTATGTGATATAATATAAATCCCCGATTTCCATATTGGTTTGTTAAGGAATATTGTAGTTTGTTGAGTTGACCAAACCTAAATCCCACATCAAAGGCTTTTTGGGATTGTGCAGTCGTTTAATCCAAACTACATATAGCGCTACGCGCAAGTAATAAGTTTACTGTTTATAGGTTTCAGCCTTTAAAAATTTACGCGTCTTAATTGCGTAGTGCTATATAAGAATTTTGAGCTGAATCAAGTAGTATTAACTCATATTTATCAGCAAAGAAGAAAATTTGGCCTAATTTCCAGCCTTTGAATTAAGTTAATCCTTTCCCAGAAGAGTAAACCTAACAAAATTATCATCCTCAGAATTAATCTAGGGGCTTATATCCTGCTGTTACTATTGAATTCCACTCCTGTTGCTAGTATTTACACGTAGGCAAGTAAGAAATTTATGCTTAGTTTTGTATCTTTTGTTGCCGTTTTCAAAAAAATTTGAAAAGATTGGTATTATCAAAGACCTAATTGCTCACAATAAATCCCTAAGTCCTAGAGATTAAACAAATTAATACTTGCTAATACTATTTGTTTGTAAGGCTGCACTAAATTAATAACTCTCCTATTGACTTCAGACTTTATGGACTTTACGTCCTTTGTGGTGAGTGAATTATGGAAGTTAGTGCATCTTTATACAGAATTGGTATAACTGAAAAATAATAGGAAATTAACATTTGTATTAGAGTTTATGGTTTCTCTTTGCAGTTAATGTTAATCCTTTCAAGTTGATAGCTTGCTCATAGGTTCTTAGTTAAAAATTATTGACTGAATAAAGCAGGAGTTTTAAATCATGAAAACAGTTGTCAATTTAACAAAACAATCAGTAATTGCAGATATTGAAAGTGTTTTGGATACTTATTCCTATTATCCCTATCAACAAGCCTTTGCAATTCCTGAATTACGACTGT
>NZ_FYBH01000237.1 GCF_900185595.1 Calothrix rhizosoleniae SC01 | reverse complement strand
ATTGCATTCATTTAGTATCTCATTCCTCAATCTATCTGTTCGTTGAGCAATTAATAATGTACTCATAAATTAGAAGTATTAATGGTGGAGGGATTGAGCCTATCCAATCTTGTTTTTTGGGTTATGGGTACAGGAATTTATATATCTGTATTTTTACTATTTGATAAATAGTTGTAGTAATTATAGAATGTTGTGAATATTTACATTCAGGGTGTATATTATTCAACACATAATTATAGGGAAATTATTGCATTAGGCACTACACACCCGATATTGATGATACAGAGTTGCTACCCAGAATAAAGAGAGGAAATAAGATGGATAAGATTAAGCAAGTAGCTATTGTGGGAGGAACTCATGGTAATGAATTTACAGGAGTTTACCTGGTAAAAAAATTTGCCAATTCACCACAACTAGTTAAAAGAGAGAGTTTCAATACTATGACTATGCTTGCTAATCAACAAGCATTTAAACAGGTAAAAAGATATGTGGGAAAAGATTTAAATCGCTGTTTCTTAAATTCTGATTTACAGAATGAAAATCTGGCAACTATGGAGGAAAAACGAGCAAAAGAAATTAATCAGATTTTCGGCCCAAAAGGTAATGCTAAGGTTGATTTTATTTTAGATTTACATAGTACATCTGCGAATATGGGATTATCTATTATTCTGGTTAATCACAAACCATTTAATCTCCGAGTCGCAGCATATCTCAGTACTATCAATCCAGAGGTGAAAATTTATAGTTGGACTGAATTGGGTAAAGAAAATTGCTTTCTAAATTCCTTGTGTGATCGCGGTTTTTCCATTGAAGTGGGACCAGTTGCACCAGGTAGTTTAAATGCTGCTATTTTCCAAAAAACAGAGCAGTTAATTTATGAGATGTTGGATTACTTGGATGCTGACAATCAAGGTAATTCTGGAGAGAAAATTACTGTTATCAATATATATCAACATTTAAGGGTAGTGGATTATCCCAAAAACTCGGCTGGAGAAATTGAAGCGATGATACATCCCCAGCTACAAGGAAGGGATTATGAACCATTACATCCTGGGGATCCTATGTTTATTAATTTTGATGGTAAAACTATTTTTTATGAAGGAGAATACACTGTATATCCTTTATTTATTAATGAGGTTGCTTATTATGAAAAAGGTATAGCTATGTGTTTGACTCAAAAGAAAATGCTGGAAATAAATTATTAATTTGGCATTGGGAATTACTAATATAAATTAAAACAAGTAGAGACGTGATATATCACGTCTCTAATGAATATTAATCTCATGTAAATGCACCTGAAATAAATTTATTTTACTGTTCTTTAGTTCCATTAGGGCCGTTGAAATCTTTCGAGTAAACACCTAAAGCTGCAAGTCCACCAGAAGTAATATATTTACAGAACTGAACAAAAGTAGCTTGTTCCCCACCAAAAGTACTAGGGGAGAAAGCGACAAATCCAGTAAAAGATAGAATTACGCCAATTGCAGTTGTTCTCCAGTTCTTAAAAAGTGCCTCTGAAGCTGCTGTATTGGGTTGAGATTTATGCTGATGAGGATTGGGTGGTTCAGAAGTATTGGTTATTTCTGTTTCAGGTATAGAGGCAGTTTTTGTAGTGTCTGACATGATGAAAATTCCTTGATTTTTTAGTGCTAAATTGATAGAGAATGTATTCCTAAATTGCTGTTATACATTAAACCAAGTCCATTCCCAATCATTCCAGAAAAGTAAACAAATAAATCTCTACCTTTGCTAAAAAGTTAGAGATTTGTACCTGATATTTAATTCTGAACAAGGATTAAACAGATTACACAGATCCGTGTAATCCGGAAATTCGCGATCGCTTTATTCATCAATTTGCCAAGAATCTAAACTTAATAACTCATCCAGAATTTTTTTCGGACGCATAATTACTAAAATGCGACCCAATAAATTTAACTCAGGGGTATTTTCAAACCACTGAAAGTCTAATTCTCCACCATTATCTACTACAAAATAGCTGCCAACTTCCCATTCCCGTTGAGCGCGATCAATAATTACCATCACCTGTTCTGGTGCGGCTTTAGTTTGGCTGGGAAAGCGATCGCTATTACACAAAATCACCATCGGATCTTCAGCACTTAGTACCACTTGCCATCCTGGTAAGGGAACCCAGGCTTGCTCTCCGGCAAATTTAACTATACCAAATGGTTCGATTCCTTCTACTAAGGGAACATTCTGCAAGTCTTGTAGTGTTAATGGTAACTCGCCCACTACTGGTACTATGCGGGGCATTTCTGCCTCAGAATCAGGACGGTAAAAGGGGAGAGTGGGTGCGGGTCGTTTGGGATCGACGGTAAAATCTGTCAGTAGTTGTTCTATTTGTTGTCTTGCGGTGGGGGTCTGAACAAATTTTAAACCCCTAGCGATGAGACGCGATCGCACTTGTAAATCTGAGTTTTGCCGCGCCAATTTCAAACATTGATAAGCTACTGCATCCCCTGGATGTTGGGAAAACCCTTCTGGTAGGTTACGAAACCGGGAAAAATCTTTAATAGCTCTGGCGACTTCCCGCGCTTCATCACAATCAATTTGATACTGAAAAGTCAATTCTGCTGCTGCTGCTCGTTCTTCTTGGGTGAGCAAACGCAGTTCATACAAAACATCACTACCTCTGGTAGAGTAGTGCGATCGCGCAGCTTCAGATACCCCTACTTTTTCTACAGAAGCATAAACCTGTGACCCCACAATCACCTGATTTTGCTGAATCGGCTCAAAGCCTGTTTCCTCAAAAATATCCTGGGGAGTATACCCAGCCTTTTGTAAGTAAGCACAACCTTGTCCCCATTCGACCCAAGTACCTTGTTTTTGCCGTAATTTTCGGATTACTTCGGTAATTTCTTCAGTTGGTGGATTCTGAGAATTTTCAGGATTAGGTGGCAGATTGGTCATAATTGAGGCAGCAAGACTTTTGAGTACCAAGTATTATTTTATGGTTAAATGCTGCAATACAACGCCTAATTTTGCATCAATCTAATATTAAGTATGGCATTCCGGCCTGCCTAGCACATTCTCCATCTCTATCATCGCGATCGCCAATTAGTAAGCAATCTTCCACTGCTACCCCCAAAATATCAGCAGCAATCAATAATCCTTTGGGATCTGGTTTGAGTTTACCGACATTTTTATCTGTAGCACTCACAATACATTGAGGAAATAAACCCAATTTTTCTAACTTGGCGGCTGCTGGATAATCGGAAAAAACCCCAGTAGCAATACCGTTAATTATCAGCTTATGAAATAGCTCTAATACGTCTGTACGACGACAATGATACATATATTTTAAAGGAACCTGAAAAATCCATTTGTCTACTACTTGACGCACCTTTTCTGGTGAAGAATGGGTTTTTTTTGCAGCCCATTCATATTGAGCATTTTCTACATCATCCACCACATCCAAGGCGTGTTTCTCCCTTTCTCGCATAAAATCGGTAATAATTTGAATATCTCCAACTTTTCCGGGATTTCGTAGATAGTAATTAATTATTTCCAGCCGCACCATGTTATATATTTTTTTGAGATGATATAAAGTCCCATCTACATCAAAAATCACTGCTTTGATTTTTTGAGAATCAATTTTTATTTCTTCTCGTTGAATCACAAAAATATCCAATAAATTCATTCGCATAATCCAAACATGTTAGTTAGTATAATCAAGGATGATTTAATAAAAAATGAGGGGGGAATTAGTGTTGTATTTTTCATTATTCCCCAGAACACTAAAGCTTAATAATTAATGGATATTATTTAATATCCATAAAAGTGCCGCCAATAATTTCTAATTGGTTGAGAAATGTGTACTCCCAAACAAAATACAACGTAATAAATAATCATTGACAAATAACCAATAAAGGTTCTTTGAATGAAAGGATCGAACATAAATGCTATTAGCAGCCCCACAAAAAATACAATTTGTGTCCAAAGCATAATATTACCTTGATAAGCTTTGAGTGCCGGACGAGTTTCTTTCCAATTATCTATATCTTTTTCTACAATCCTCCTAACAGATAAGAATCCAATTCCCATACATAATGCTGCAAACACTAATAAATTAGGTACAAAGCCATCTGCAACTAAAAACGTACCTAGAAGTAGTCTAGTAGGCATAGTAATGGCATTGAAAAATAATTCTAGGTAAGGAATATTTCTGGCTACCAATGAATAGAAGAGATTAATGCCAATAAAAGCAATATAAATTAGTCCAATGTTTGTACTGAAGTAGAAAAAGCCAAACAATAATCCTATACTAATTAAGCATATTGCTAAGATACTAGCCGAAGTTTTACTAATTCTTCCAGAAGGCAGAGGACGATTTCTTTTGAGAGGATGTTTAGAGTCTTTCTCCAGATCTGTAATGGCGTTGATAGTGTAAATACCACCATAAAGGCACACATTAAAAGATATGTACATTACAAATAAAGAAAATATGAGTTTCGCATCAATTTGTTCAGCGAAGGTGGCAGCACCTAAAATAACAAAGGCAAAATTGAGATGAAATTTAAGCCTAATAATTTCCAGAAAGTCTCTAAATGATTCTTTCTTGAAAAAGGCTAGTGATTTTCCGATGAATGAGTACATGAGATATTTGAACTAATAAATATACGTTGGTTAATTGATTGATTTTTCATCTTCAGAATTTACGCATCTATAGATAACTGAAAATATCATTTTGTGGCTAATTTTTGTTGGCAATATGACAATATAGATTCACTCAATTTTCAGATTGAGCAATTACTATATATGAGAAATATCTATATTTACTAAATTGCTGCTAGCACAAATAATGATCAATGGGCATGTCTATAGTCTTCAAGTTCCCCATAAATTAAATGAATGTCCAATATCATGCCCGGATGACAGTTAATACATATATTATCTCAACCAATAATATAGATATTGTTCATATTAATCAGATTTGTAAAATATAAATAAATCTCTATATTTAATTAGCTAATAATACAGCTTTTAAAAAGTTAAGAATTGATGATTTGATGATGGTTTATTTATAATTTTTTTACCAGCATGACTTAATTTGATACTTCTCTACTTGCCTATTATTTATGGACAAAGCAAAATAATTGTGCGGCGAGGCATAACCACTCTTTCGCAATAATTCATTTCTTGATGCGGTCATTCATTGAGTAAATCCCTAAGACCTTGCTGTATGGGTATTTCAAGCCTCTGAATTTAGGCATGAGGTGACAATCCAAAATCTAAAATCCAAAATTGTTATGACTGGTCAGCACACAAGAGGGTGAGGAATTTCTATAATTGTGGAGATTACACGGGACAAATCTAAGAGGCATTTGATATTAATGAACGGCAAAAAATTAACAAAAACAACTAGAGCAATCGCTAAATATACGCTCGCCATTCTTACCTTCACTTCTTTTATCATTCCACCTAGCTCTGTCCAAGCAGAAACTATCTACCCCAAATCCCTCCATATTGCTCAAACCGCAACACAGCAAAAGCTTCCTCAGCCTCCCAAAATTAAGTTAACAGATGAACAAATAGCCAAAATCAAAAAAATTCTTGAGAAAAGAAAAGTGGACATGGAAGGTGTATTAACAGATACACAGAAACAAAAAATTAAGGCTGCTATCGATGCAGGTCAACCTCCTAGACAAGTTTATGCCAGCATCAAACTGTCCAATGATCAACAGTTACGTTTGCAACAAATTTATATTGCTTCTGAAAAAGACAAAGAAGATGTGCTGACGGAGTCACAAAAACAACAAGTAAACGAATACCGCAAGAAAGTTCGCCAGCATCGACAAAAATTACAACAGCAGCAAAAAAAGTAATCCCATTTTGAAAAAAGAATGGGACAGATGGTTAGGGGCACGGCATGGGCCAATCCTTTAATATATAAAATGATCTTACTGGTGCCGTGCCCTTACGAAAAATGGATGTGTCGCAAACATTGTTTGAATTGGTATAACTTTCGAGAAAAAATAGATCAGGTTGGCAATATTGCCAACTTGACACTCAAGTCCCGTGAGCAAAAAATATCTAGTATTTCCAAAACATACCTGTCAATCAAAAATTGCCTTAGTATTGTTTAAAGTCAGCCCCCACGAGTGATTTTGCCCACAACCAAGTATAAAAATACTTCTTCCCAACTCCCAACTCCCCATTTTCCAGCTAGTGTTTAGAAAATGAGTCAGATCAGCTAAGATAATTAAGCAACTGTGAACCGAACAGAATAGGGAAACACCGGTGTAAATCCGTGGCTGTGCCGCAACTGTGAAAGAATGATCAGTAATGAGTTATGAACTTTAACTCACTCTACCTCCGAATCATTGTCTGAGCCAGAACACCTATTTGTTTATGATATCCTCTATTTTCTGCGTTGCACGGAAAAGGAGCCTTGAGCAAAAATGTCTATTATTGATAGCGGAATTGTTACCGACTTGGAGTCCATAAGTAACCAAATTCCAGAATTGCCCCCTTTACCCATTCAACGTCCATTGTTGATGATTGGGCATGGTACTAAAGACACAGAAGGAAGACAAGCCCTACTAGATTTTGCGATCGCTTATCAAGCCTTAGATCGATCCCGTCCAGTTCTCCCTTGTTTTTTGGAACTAACTGGACCCACAATCCAAGAAGGGGTAGATGAGTGTATTAATAATGGCTACACGGAACTTTCTGTATTACCAATCCTGTTATTTGCAGCCCGCCACAATAAATTTGATGTTACCAACGAATTAGACCGGGCTAGAGCCAAATATCCCCAACTCAAGTTCCATTATGGGCGGCATTTTGGTATTACCCCTGGCATTATCGAATTATGGCAACAACGATTAGCACAGCTAGATAAACCAGAACACAATCCTCAAGGAATCTCCCGCGCAGATACGGTACTATTATTTATTGGTCGTGGTTCCAGCGATCCCGATGCCAATAGTGATGTTTATAAATTGGCTCGCATCATGTGGGAAGGTAGTGGTTACTCCACAGTGGAAACTTGCTTTATTGGTATCACCCACCCCAGATTAGAAGAAGGTTTCCGTCGTGCTAGGCTTTATCAACCAAAACGAATTATTGTCTTACCATACTTTCTGTTTACTGGTGCATTAGTGAAAAAAATCTTTAATATCACAGCCCAACAACAGGAAGCACACCCAGATATTTCCATTACCTGTTTGCCAGAAATGGGTTTGCATCCCCAGTTGTTTTCTGTATTGCGATCGCGGGAAGTTGAAACCCAACTGGGACAAGTACAAATGAACTGTGAAATGTGTAAATTTCGTCTGACTGCAAAGGGAGATACCCACCATTACCATCACCATCATGGACATGATCATAGCCATCACGGACATGACCATTCCCATCCCCCCGTAGACCCCTATGCAGATATAGAACAGTACCATCAAAGGATTTGGAAAGCATTGTAATTGAGGGAAGGGGGGAAGGAGTGAAGGAGTGAAGGAGTTAGGGAGTGAAAAAATATAATTCCAAATATTTCGTCAGCTCAACTAACAGAAATGTTACAGGAATAAAAATCAAAATTTTTTGAACATGTCTAAAGAGTTTGTCATTGGTAGTAAAGTCCGTGTAGTAGCTTTACCTAACTACATAAAAACTGCTGAACCCATGCCCATGCTTCGTCCCCCTGATTTAATTCATTTAGGGGAGGAGGGTATTGTATTAGACCGTCGCCCTGGTGGATATTGGGGTATTCGTTTTGCTAATGGATCTTTTCTTCTGGACAGTGAGTACATTGAATCAATAGAAGACACAGCAGAACCACAAGCAACTGATAACGGCGAACAAAACCCCATTTCGGAGAACTAATAAAATAGAGTAAAACTATCAATTATTTCTATTTCCCACACTTCCCACACTCCCCACTCTCTCACTCTCTCACTCTCTCACTCTCTCACTCCCCCACTTCTTCACTCCCCCACTCCCTCACTCCCTCACTCCTCCAACAAATCCTCCAATGCAGCTGCTACAACCCGGTGATCTGTATCTTGTCGGAGTTGTTCTAACGCTTCTCTTGCTGGCGGCTCGTCAAATTGTTTCAAAGCATAAGCAACATGGATCCGTATCCGTTCTGATTCATGGCTAGTAAGTAAGAGCAGTTGAGATAATGCGAGTACGCGCTGATTAGTACTAGATAACATCCCCAAGGCATCAACAGCCGACTCCCGTACTGTTGTGTCTTCACCCTTAATAGCTTCTAGGCATACATCAAACAATTCTTCATAACATTGTAAATCTGCTAATGCTCCGAGAATACTGCGACGAACTAACCAATGATCATCTTTGTAAAAAGCTAATACTAGATGGGAGGCTGCAACTCTCCCGAATAATGAAAGGGAATTAGAGGCTTCTGCTCTGACATTAGGGTTATCATCAAATTTCATAATTTGCATCAAAGCAGCGAATGATTCTGCTGTTTGTTGCTTACCTAAACCCATCGCCACAAAAGAACGTACCAAAAATTCTTGATCCCGTAATTTACTGGTTAGTAATGGTACAGCAACATCAGATTCATAATCTTTAAGAGCAGAGACAGCTTTGAGTCGATGCTGAAAATCTGGATTATTTAAATTTTCTTCAATTTTATGGAGTTCCATGACAGCAATAGGGGAATATATTTCTTCAGTTAATCATATTTTTCAATATCTTGATTCTGGTTATCAGAGTTTTCGGTTGGACAAATTAACCATCGTTAAAGTTTATCTATTAGGGACTATACCTGCATCACAATTACCAGAAGTGTAACGAGAGGGTGAAAGCCCCAGCAGAAATAGCAACACAGTTGCGCGTTTCGTCCTTTAGACAGGGGATGAAGCCTGGTACGGTGAGATTTATCCCACAATTGTTGATGGTGATACACTACCAAAACACGGTGAGAAACCCGTTGATTGGAAGTCTTCTGGTTGTAGAATTAAACGTGGTTTATTCCGCACTGCAACGAATTGGTACATCAATGCAGATTGTAATGGTGCAGCTAATATAATCCATAAAGTAAGCACAACACTTGGACTTGATTTGAGTGGAGTGTGTAGGGGTGCTTTGACTCATCCCACCCGGATTTATATCTGGGTGACAGCTAATCAGAAGCTACAGGACACGGTTTTAACCCTTCCCGTAGCATCTTTTTAGAATCCCCTCGCCCTTTAGGCAGGGGAGCAGTCAATTTTATGCTAGTAACAGAAAAGATAACAGCGAAAATAACTGAACATAGGAGAACTTGATGACAACCACAAAAGCAACGGCTCAAGATCTTTTCCGTGCTGCTTACGAAAACCGCTACACTTGGGATAATAATTTCCCCGGTTACACTGCGGAAATTACTTTTAAGGATGGAGAACAGGTATTTACAGGTAAAACTCGTATCAGCTCCGATTTAAAAGCGGAAGTCTTTGATGTAGACAACGAGCAAGCTCAAAAAGCAATTCATAATCAGTTATGGGAAATAGGAATTCACCGCATCCGTCGCAGTTTTGAAGATACCCACGGTGCAA
The DNA here is from genome assembly GCF_900185595.1 of Calothrix rhizosoleniae SC01. Classification (GTDB taxonomy): domain Bacteria; phylum Cyanobacteriota; class Cyanobacteriia; order Cyanobacteriales; family Nostocaceae; genus Calothrix_A; species Calothrix_A rhizosoleniae. Next base: position 7,396 of record NZ_FYBH01000237.1, on the reverse strand, counting down.
ACACCTTTAGCTATGGCGATACCGATGAAACTGGCGCGATCGAAATTTTTGTGGGTGGTAAGTCAGAGGGAGATAAATACAAGCTCCGTAATAATGAAGTATGCCTAGTTCATCGCCAAATTCACGGAATTGTGGTTACTATTAATACCTTTAGTAGTCATGATACTGGGGAAGGCTATCTTTCTCACCGTTATGATTCTGTATACCACGATCCCAAAACTGGTGAACAAAGGGGTGGAAAAAGCAATTTTGAAGATGAATATCAGAAGGTGGGTAAATATTCTATCCTCAATCGTCGCCAGATTAGCACTGAAACAGAAGGTAAAACCTTAGTCCAGGAATTTATCTTTTCTAATATTCAGTTATTAGATTAATTGGCGAAAACAGCCAATTAATATCAGCTTCACTGATTATCGCCAGGAATGATCAACAATACTTAGATACTTAATAAATTTCACCTCCGTATGGCTCAGGCTACACAGAGGTGAAATTGACTACCACATAAAATTATAAGCTGTGGATAAAACAATTATGGACTTTTGACTTATGACCGAAGAATAAAAGAATATAAGTCAAACCAACCAACCCTTAAGACGTTTAGCAATGTGGGGACGGCGCAATTTCCGCATAGCTTTACTTTGGATTTGTCTAACTCGCTCCCGAGAAAGGTTAAACATATTACCCACCTCTTCTAGGGTACAAGGTTCACTACTCGTCAAACCATAACGAAGGGAAATCACATCCTTTTCTCTTGGTGTGAGGACATCAGAAAGAACTTCCCAAATTTCATTTCGCATCATGGTTTCATTCATTCTGGCTTCTGGAGATAGATTTTCATCATCTTCCAGTAAATCCATGAGTTCCGTATCTTCTTCTTTACCGACACGATGATTCAGGGAAAGTGCTTGTCGCCGCAGTTGCTGTAGTTGACGAAGTTGGTTTGCGGGAATTTCTAAAGCATCTGCTATTTCCACATCGTTGGGGTTGCGCCCCAGTCTTTGTTTCAGCTCTCGTTGTGCTTTTTTGAGTTTGTTGAGCTTTTCGACAATATGGATGGGTAAACGTATTGTACGGGCATCATTAGCGATCGCCCTAGTAATTGCCTGTCTAATCCACCAATAGGCATAGGTAGAGAACTTATACCCTTTATCGGGGTCAAACTTTTCCGTCGCCCGATTTAAGCCCATAGCACCTTCCTGAATTAAATCTAGGAAAGGAACTCCTCGATTGAGATAACGTTTGGCGATGGAAACTACTAATCTCAGGTTGGAGCGAATCATTTTGCGCTTCGCTACCTTTCCCTGATACAAACGGTGTTCCAGTTGCTTTTCTGTCAGTTCCCAACACTGTGCTACTGTTTCTTTACTAGGTGAATACCCCAGCTTTTTGTTTAAGGAAGCTTGCTTAACTCTTACATCTTCTAAAAAGCGCACTCGCCGCGCTAATTCCACCTCCTCATCTGGTTTCAGCAGTGGGTAACGTGCCATTTCCTTGAAAAAAGCACCCACAGCATCATCATTCTCAGTCTTATTGTATCCCGAAGGTCTTGCTACCGCCATTTGACCCCCAAGGCTTTTATCTATATTTAAATTTTCTGCCAATGGGGATTCATTCTCTGCCACTGTTGCTAAACTTTCAAGATGATTGAGAAAGTTATCCTCATTCTCAGCAGCATTTTCTGTGATTTGTATTGGTCCCAATTCAGCAATATTCATAGTTTCCTTTGGGGATTTTTGCTTGGTTTGGTACATATATGTAATGACAGCTGCTCTAAGTGGCTTACTAGTCTCAACTGCGGAGATAAACACATTATCTTGCTAGCAAAGTATCAACATCTGATACTTAATTTATGCTTATCCTGGGGAATTTTATTTGTGTTGATGTTAGCCAGATTTTATCTTCTAGGACAAACTACAGTCTGTCTCACATTAAAGCCTAAAATAGTATAGTTTTGACTGTTTTACACTCAACACATATTTTCTCCTATTTGTGCGCTCACTTGCTAAAAATGTCTAATGTCCTCAATCAAAATTGCCTAAACTTAACAAATATAAAAAAACTCGGATCGTACCAAATTCTGAAATAATTATTTGTTTTTAAGGCATGTTTGGCTTTTTATGAACTTTTCCAGAAAATATGTCAGAGATTTTGAGTTTGGGTTTATGCATCCTGAAGACTTGAGCGTGAGTATATTGATTTGACTCTATCTACTCTAACAATATGTACCCTAATGAATAAGGATCTCATATACTGAAGCACTTGAATATCTATCAATAGAGGTAAACGATGGGGTGCAATTACATTAATAAACAAAATTAATAAAAATAATCAGACAATTTCTAGTTATCATTTGCATATCAATAGGTGCTGCATAGGATGAGATTTCTTTTTCCAGAAGATTACATACATAAAATGAAAATTATCAAGTATTATGTCTTGTGAAAGTATTGGTCACTACATTTTCTCCCAAAGAGTGCATATACTCAGGTGAAGTTAACTATGGTGAATTAAGCACTACGGAGTTTTTTTTAATTTATAAAAGAATTAGGAACTATGTATATTGATGGGGTAAATGTACTTCCTTTGGTGGTTTCCCAGCCAGGAGGAAACTATAACCTTGATAATAGGGGATCTGGCTGGATTGAAGTATTGGTAGATTGTCCAGGAGTTACAGGGCTATTTACCTATGGTTTACCTCCACAATTACAAGTCAAGCCGGGAGATATTGTGAGTGTGCCATTTGGGAGGCAAATTTTGGGGGGTATAGGGATTCGGCTATTGACTGAGCTTCCTAGGGATGTCCCCCCAGAAAAAGTGCGGAATGTGGAAGATGTGGTGAGTACGGGATTTTTTCCTCAAACTTATTGGGAATTACTCAATCATGTAGCTGCATACTACTATACACCCTTGATGCAAGTGATTAAGGTAGCTCTCCCACCTGGCTTGTTGGGGCGTTCCCAACGGCGCATTCGTTTAGTTAGGGAAGCAGGGGAGCAGGAGACAAGGGGGACAAGGGGACAAGGGAGACAAGGGGTTTTAGAAGCTGGATTTGCTCATTCGTCTGATTTTTACTCGGAAGCCGCTAGACAGATTTTGGATTTGTTGCGATCGCAACCCCAGGGAGATTACAGTTTTGTTTATCTACAAAGGCAAATTAGGGGTGCTTGGCGGGGTGTAAGGGAATTATTACAGTGTGGTTTGGTAGAAAGCTATTTAGAACCACCAAGATTTTCTCAACCTAAATTACAAAAGGCTGTCACCCTGCTCAAGAATACTTTTGAAAATGACTTAACCCCCCGTCAGCGAGAAGTATTAGGAGTACTCAGACAACGGGGTGGTGATATGTGGCAAAATGAATTGCTGCAAATTTGTCACGCCAGTTCCTCAATTCTCAAAAACTTGGCACAGAAGGGTTACATTATTGTTGATGACAGGGAAGTATTGCGAAATCCCGTGGCGGGAGAAGAAATAAAAGCAGAACAAATAAAATTACTCACACCAGCCCAAACTCATGTATTAGAAACTATTCAGGGGTTAGATGGTTTTGCCACAGCACTTTTACACGGAGTCACTGGTTCTGGTAAAACTGAAGTATATTTACAAGCGATCGCTCCTTTATTAGCCCGTGGTAAATCAGCTTTGGTGTTAGTACCAGAAATTGGACTCACCCCCCAACTCACAGATCGCTTCCGTAGCCGTTTTGGGAATAAAATCATCATCTATCATAGTGCCCTTTCTGAAGGAGAAAGATTTGACTCTTGGCGACAAATGTTAACAGGAGAACCCCAAGTAGTCATTGGTACTCGCAGTGCCGTATTTGCTCCCTTATCTAACTTGGGTGTAATTATTTTGGATGAGGAACATGACAGCAGTTTCAAACAAGATTCTCCCATTCCCACCTACCATGCTCGTACCGTTGCTCGATGGCGAGCAGAGTTAGAAAATTGTCTGTTATTACTAGGTACAGCTACACCCTCCCTGGAGACTTGGTTAAGCGTGAAAGAGGGAAGAGGGGAAAGAGGGACAGAGGGGAAGAGGGAAGGAGTGAAAGAGGGAAGGAGGGAAGGAGGGGAAGAGGGAAGGAGGGATGGAGGGAAAGAAGTAACATCTTCCCTCACACCATCACTCCCCCACACCATCACTCCCTCACACCATCACTCCCCCACACCATCACTCCCTCACACCATCACTCCCCCACACCATCACTCCCCCACACCATCACTCCCTCACTCCTCCCATTACCTCTCCCTTCCCGAAAGGATCAACTCCCGTCCTCTACCGCCTGTAGAAATAGTAGATATGCGGCAAGAATTACAACAGGGAAACCGTTCTATATTTAGCAGGGGTTTACAAACAGCATTACGACAAATGCAAGAACGGGGTCAGCAAGGTATATTATTTATTCATCGTCGCGGACATAGTACCTTTGTTTCTTGTCGTAGCTGTGGATATGTAATTGAATGTCCTCACTGTGATGTATCTTTGTCTTATCACCATACCGAGAAGGGCGCAACACAATTATTACGCTGTCATTACTGTAATTACGTACAGGCACATCCCTCAAATTGTCCAGAATGCAGTTCTCCTTATTTAAAATTTTTCGGTAGCGGAACTCAAAGAGTCGCCCAGGAATTAGCCAAACAATTTCCTGAATTGCGTTTCATCCGTTTTGATAGCGATACTACCCGTACCAAAGGAGCCCACCGTACTTTGTTAACTAGATTTGCCAACGGTGAGGCAGATTTGTTAATTGGGACGCAAATGCTTACCAAGGGTTTGGACTTACCCCAAGTTACTCTTGTAGGAGTAGTTGCAGCAGACGGACTACTACATTTATCAGATTACCGTGCCAGCGAACGAGCTTTTCAAACCCTAACTCAAGTGGCTGGGAGAGCAGGAAGAGGAGAAGATGTGGGTAGAGTAATAGTACAAACTTATACACCGGAACATACTGTCATTGAAGCAGTAAGAGAACATGATTATCATGGCTTTGTGGCAGGAGAATTAGAACAACGGCAAGCACTAAATTATCCTCCTTATGGTAGATTGATTTTATTGCGGTTAAGTAGTGTAGATCCTGTATTAGTACAAAATACTGCCCAAATAATAGCTACAGCCTTACCACAGCAAGAAGGTTTAGATATATTGGGGCCCGCACCTGCCAGTATTTTGCGAGTAGCTAATCGTTATCGTTGGCAAATCCTGCTGAAAATCGCCCCAGACAATTTACCTGATTTGCCCAAGTGGGAAGATATTCGCCAACTCTGTCCTCCATCAGTGAGTTTGACGATTGATGTAGATCCAGTCAACATCATGTGAGCTACACCACTTGGAAGGTTTCTCTAAAATCTTTGTTGTGAAAAGATTTTAGAGGTTGAGACAAGATACCATTTAAACGAAACTACGCTGTTTCAGTAGTTTTTGAGAATATTAACCTTCCAAGTCGTGTGAACTAACAGAATTTGCCGGAAATTTATCACACCACAAAAAATAACAGATGCAAGGATTTTAAACCTAAAATCCTAATCTCCTTGCACTTATTCCCTAACAAAATAGCCTCAAAGCATTGATAAATCAATATTTTTCAGTTATTCAGCAGACCCTAAGTAAAAATGGCATTAGTGAATCGGTGTTCTAGAACGAGAATATTTTAAGTATTTTTAACCCCTGCATCCAAGTGCTGATTTTTTGTCACCATTGTATATATACCCCCAAATAGAATTAGGGTGTGACTTATGGAGCCAGTAGAACTAACAGCAGCAGCGATCGCCACTCTTGTGTTAACCAAAGCCATTGAAAAATCAGGTGAAAAACTGGGAGAATCGGTTCTTGAGCGAGGTGGGAAGTTACTATCCTTACTCAAACGCAAGTCTCCTAATACTGCAACTGCTATAGAAAAGGTGGTAAAGAATCCAGAATTAGCTACACAGCAACCACTGGATTACGGTGAAGCAGTGTTAGTGGAGAAGGTAGAAAAAGCTGCTCAATCAGATACGGAAATTGCGGCAATGGTTCAAGCTTTAGCAAATACTTTCAAATCCCAGCCTTCCACCATTCAGAATTTTACAAAGCTGGCAGAAAAAATTGCTAATCTCTACCAAGCACCTGTCAAGATTGAGAAACAAGAATTTAACTTGTGACTACAGTCGCCCGGATTGGGAACGGGTTATTTACCATCCCAAGTAGTGCAACCACCATTCTACGTTCCTAAGCTTGATGGATCTTCTATTTTTGTTAAACGTACTGAAAATATTAACGAAGTAGTCAGTGAATTGTTTCAACATAAATCCGTGACAGCTTTGTGGAGTCCCCATTGCTATGGTAAAACTACCTTAGCTAAGATGGTTTGTTATGAACCTCGTATCAAGCAATATTTTACTGGTGGTATTTTTTGGATTGAAATTAGAGATAATTTAGATGCAAAGAAAGCACTTAGAAAATTATATAAAAACTTGACGGGTTATTTTGTAGAAGATGTTGAACCATATGATTTAGTTCAACAGTGGAGTCAGAAACCTACTTTGGTTGTATTAGATAATGTAGAAACCAAAGATGAATTAACTTTATTTTTAGATAGCTCTGGAGAATCATGTCAATTTTTAATAACTACTCAAAGGTTAGATATCTTCTCTGACTGTAATGATTTGAAGTTAATAGATTTAAAGCCTTTCGATAAAAGAGAGTCGGTTGCGGTGTTAATAAAGCCTTTTGAAGGTAAAGCTGAAATTGACAAAAATGACCAAAAAAAAGTCGAAGAATTAGCAGATTTACTCTATGATTGGCCTATTTTATTAAATTTAGCTTTGAAGGATATTCAAGTACAGATGAATATGCCTCATCCCCCTGCACCAAAAATTGTCATAGATAATCTTATAAAGAAGATAAAAGATTGGACGAATTTCGATCATGAAAATGAGATATTTATGACTATAGAAGAAAGCTTAAAATATCTCACCAGAGAACAAAAAGAATACTTTCAAGAGTTATTTATATTTTCGGCAGATATAGATATTCCCTGCTCTATTATTGAGAAAATTTGGAATTTATCAGAGATTAAAGTGGATGTTCATACTCTATGTTGCAAGTTATACTACTTATCACTTCTAAAAAAATATGATATTGGTCAACAGGTTATTCAACTACATGAACATCTGCGGCGATATTTTATTAGTAATAATGAAGTTAAAAAATTACTTGCTGAAACTAATAAAAAATTTGTTGAATATTATGTAAAACAATATAACCTAAATTCACCAAATGATCTACCGGATAATCTTCCATTACCAGAAAAGAATTTTTTATTGCGAGTCTATAAACATCATTGGAAACTAGCCCAAAATATTAATTCTAAGGCAGTATATTGATTATCTAAAACCTTTTTCTTCAGTCACTACTA
>NZ_FYBH01000068.1 GCF_900185595.1 Calothrix rhizosoleniae SC01 | reverse complement strand
AATAGTTCGACGGCTCGACTGAAGGCTCACGACGAAGTCTAAAATCTAAAATCTAAAATCTAAAATCCAAAATTGTATTGGCTTTGGAAAATTCTCTATCCCCAAAACTCAGATTAGACCAAGTTTACTTATATACAAGTTTACTCGGTAAGCAGCGAGGATACCCCATATTACAGGATATCTCTTTTGAGGTTTTTGAAGGCGATCGCATTGCTGTGATTGGTGCATCTGGTGCAGGTAAAACCTTCTTATTACGTCTCCTGAATCGTCTGAGTACCCCTACCCAAGGTAATATCTATTTTCATGGTCAAGAGTACAGTCAAATGTCCGTCCTCGAATTACGCCAGCAGGTAGTCCTGGTTCCCCAAGAATCTAAACTATTGGGTATGACTGTGCAACAAGCCTTGGCTTATCCTCTAGCCTTGCGTGGCTTCTCCAAACAAACCATAGAACAAAGAACTGGTGAATGGCGAGAGAAATTACAAATTCCCGATGATTGGTTGGCTAGAACCGAAGTACAGTTATCAGTAGGACAGCGACAACTAGTAGCCATTGCTCGTGCTTTAGTTATCCAGCCACAAATCTTATTATTAGATGAACCAACTTCTGCTTTAGATGCAGGTACAACCAATCAACTATTACAAATTCTTGACCATATCGTTCATAATCATCGAACCACAATTGTGATGGTAAACCACCAACTGGATCTAGTTGAAAAATTTTGCGATCGCTTATTGCATTTAAAACAAGGTCGTCTCTTGGTTAATCAAGTAAATTCTATGGTTGATTGGGCAAAATTACCAGAGACTATTAAACTAGCAGAGGCTGAAGATGATTTTGAATTTTAAGCATAGCATCTCAAACTCTCATCATCTCATCACTCTGTTAGTAGTATACTTAAATACTCAGCGTTGAACATTGAGTTGAGTAGTCAGTGTTGAACGTTGATTACTAAATCGCTCTTTAGTTAACTTATTTTGTGAAGGAGATAAATTGGAGTTCAAAATCTCCATATTAAATCTATACCCCACATTACGGATAGTTTGAATTAAGCTAGGTTGCCGAGGGTCTAATTCCACCTTTTTTCGCAAGGATAATACGTGAGTATCAATTGTACGGGGATTATCGATCGCATCAGGCCAAGCACGACGCAATAATTCCGATCTACTCAGAGGCGACCCTCCAGCCTGGGCTAAAACATATAATAAACTAAATTCCTGGGGTGTTAAATCTATAAATTCTCCTTGAAAACGAACCCGACGCTGGATTAAATCTATTTGCAAATTTCCATAATCTAAATAAGCTGGTGCCACGGGGGTACGCTTTCGGCGAATTAAAACCTCTACCCGTGCTAAAAACTCCTGCATCCCAAAAGGTTTGCTGAGGTAGTCATCCGCACCTGCATTTAAACCCATAACAATATCAGCTTCGCTATTGCGAGCAGATAACATTAATATCAAAGGCTGTTGCTGGCGATGTAACCACCGGCAAAATTCTAACCCATCCCCATCAGACAAGTCCGCATCAAGAATCATGAGTGTTGGCTGATGATTGAGAAAAACTTCCCTTGCTTGATAAATACTGGCTGCTTGATGCACCCGATAGTCCAGTTGTTGCAAGTGCCAACCCAACAACGATCTCAGATGGGGATTCCCCTCAATGATTTGAATACTAACTGAACCCACGGTCAAGACCCCTTAGCGTCTATGACCTTCAAAGTAACAAAGGCTCTATAGTAGGTTTTGTAACGGTTGCTACTTCCTTACCATAATCTTTGTTTCCTCATAAACCAAAATTCATAATCTAGCCTGCTGTAAGTCATTACTAGAGCTAAAATATTACTATTCTTAAATTTTTGTTAGATTTGTTAAAATTTTTAATAAAAGATGATGGCAAGGAGGACAAATCCTGGAAACGACCACGGCTAACTATTTGAAGCAATTTATTTGACAAAAATATTGATATATGGATTGATAATTTATCCAACCCGAATTATAAAAATAGCTTACTAACTTGTGAGATTTTCTATTTTCTGTCATAGGATCTAAGTATCAGCTATTGTTGTAACTGAGCGAACATCAAAATATGAGATTCCAATAGATACCAATCTGAAAAAGAATACTTCACATTTCAGCTTGAATCATTTACAATTCTCATTCTAGAGAGATTATTAACAGTAGTTATGCTCCAAGACACACAAACCATCCGCTATTACCAAAGATTGACGGACGCTTTCGTTGACCTATGGAACCGGGGTTATCGCACTGATGATATACGGATGTATTTGGATGGCTACTTAGCCGCACTGCGAAATAGCAATGCCATTGAGCCTTTCTTGATTCATCGTTTAGAAGAAGAGGCTACTCGCTACTTGTACGATGTTTCTAATTTTGTCACCGTACAACCAGAGCCAGAGCTGGATTATTATTAATTACTGTAATTTCTGAAAAATCACAGTTCACACTGTCAAATTGACGATAACGAGTCTTGACAATTATAGCACGTTGTCTGCAATTGTCAAATGATCATATTAAATATGCCTGTTGGCAAAAAATATTGAAAAGCCCTCCCCTCCCTGAAGAATCTAGGGTTCTAAATACAGGGGGGGATTTTGATGCTCACAAAATTATAGTTTAAGGAGGATAAGTATTTTTACCCTTGACTACTCCCCAGGATTGACAGGGCAGGGGTCGGTGAGTAAATGCCAATTATGGTAGGATCATAAATGCAGGTGTAACCCAATTAAATGCTTCAAATGCAGCCTACTGTGAAAATAATATTTCTACACAAGACAGCACAAGACCGTGGGGCACACGGCTTTCAAGCTCAGTTAATCTCCTCATAGAGGAGTCCCTGAAAAGCCCACACTCACCCGTTGGCGCAAGCCTGCCCGAAGGGCTTAGGGGAGTGTGTGGAGTATGTCACGAAGCTAAAGCAACCTCTACCATTTGTTGTAATTCATTTGTTTGGTAGAGTTCAACCATAATGTCTGAACCGCCTACAAATTCTCCATTGATATAAACTTGGGGGATGGTAGGCCATTTAGAATATTCTTTAATCCCTTCACGAATGTCAGGCTCATCTAGAACATTAATTGTCTCAAAGGGAACTCCCAAAGAATTAATAATCTGCACAACATTATTGGAAAAGCCACACTGAGGCATTAATTTGGTTCCCTTCATGAAAACAAAAATTTTGTTTTGTGAGATTAAATTCTCAATTCTCTCTTGTACTTCTGGCTTCATAATGTTTAAGTCGCTGATAATGTCTTGATTTTCAGTTAGGAGTGAGTGGAAGATTTAAGATTCAATGCTCTTAATTTAGCCTATGAAGTTACTGTAGACTGCCAAGCCTCAGGAGTATATGTTTTAATTGCCAAAGCATGAATAGCTTCAGTAGACATAGCCTGCTGTAAAGCTCCATAAACCAGTTGATGCTGTTGTACTAGACCTTTGTTGGCAAACTGTGATGAAACGACAGTTACTTGATAGTGATCTCCACCACCTGTCAAGTCTTGTACTTGTACTTGAGCATCTGGTATTTGAGCCTTAATCATTGTCTCAACTTGCTGCGTAGTAACCATCGCAATTCCTAAAAACTACTTTTATTTTAGAGGGGAGTTAGAAAGGAAAGCAATATATTATATATCTTGAAGTTGTGCTAAGTAAGTCGGCACAATAAAACCAAACTATGTGAAGAATAGTAAATAAGCCTAAAACCCTTGTTCCCCCTGCTCCCTGCTCCCTGCCCCCTGCCTTATCCAAACGATAATTTTTTACGCCAACCTACTTAAATCCATGTCATGGATTCTCAGGTGCAAAAATCGGAGGAGTGTGGGAGGTGTAGGGAGCAGTACTATTTCTTTCTCTCCTTCCCTCCTTCACTTAACCCTAGGAATTTTGGCATGACTGAATCTGTGTTCTAGATTACCGGGAGAGGATGTTACTTGCGAGAGGAAGAGTTTGTATTTTTTGCTCTGGGAAAAGGAGAATCAACAAAACCTAATTCAAATAACTGCTGATAAGCTTTTTTACCCAATTCTCGGGTTGGGTTTTGACTTTTAATAATTTGAACTAGCAAAGGAAAGGCTAGTTCTGGCTGATTTTGAGCCCGATGTACCAAGGCTAGCTGATAGGTGGCTTCGTCACGCATTTGGGCTGTTTCTAATGCCTTTTTCCGTAAGGTATCAGCAACCCTGTTATCAATACCCGAAAAGCTAGAGAAAAGCTGTTGATATGAATTGGAGAGTTGATTAAAAACGATGCGTGCTTCTTTGAGCTTATTAGAAGCGAGGGGATAGTTTTGAGAGGAAACTGCGCTGCTAGCTTCGCTCATCAACCGTTGTCCCCCCTTAATGCTTAAAAGACTGCTAGCTTCAGCGGCTGGGCGCAGGTTATTAGGATCTTCGGGATTGATTTCACTGGGAGAAGAGGCTGGTAGAGGTTGTACTTGAGCATTAGCTGGAGATAACCAGTGTATACTGGCGATCGCTGATAATAAAGTAGAACAAATTAAGGGGACAGTTGCAGCAAATTTCATGGGTTTAAGGGGAGCAACAACTCAACAAAATAGGGTATATAAACTTTGGGTATCTTAACTCTGTTTTGGTCTTTGGGAATGCAAAGCCAATTATATTGGAGTTTATTTAGTTTATCTAATTTAGACTTACATTCAGTGGTGTCTAGTTCCCATAGTTTCTAGACAGTAGTTACAATCATCAACTATGAACGATCATATAAATTCTACTGATGTTTCCACTACAGGTGTACCAGAAAGTAGCCTGGGGATGATTTTACAACGCGGTGGGGAAGAATTGTGTTTACAAAAGGTTAGCGATCGCTTTACCCTGCGTTTTCATCCCCAACTATCACCATCACAATTATCTCAGTTGGGGTGGGGTATATGGCAACGTAGTATCCCTCAGGCAAACTTAGAATTATTCCGAGTCACTCCCCAGCACTTGGAAAGGGCTATGTCCCAAGCCAGGGAAGGAGAAAATGTTGCTTTTGCTAGTCATGTTTATCAACTCCAAGATAATCCAGGAGCCTTTGTTTATCTTACTGATGAACTGACTATTCAATTTACCTCTGAAGCAAACTTAGCTAGGATTCACTCCCTTGGAATTCAATTTCATTTAATTGAGCATAAAGTTATCACTACACTACCCAATACCTTCGTTTTCCTGGTGAGCAAACAAGCCAGCAATAACCCAATTAAAATTGCTAATAAGTTAATTTCTTTACCGGATGTGGTGGCTGCGGAACCGAATATTCTCATCCACCAAGAAACCCATTACCAACCCCGTGATTCTCTCTATAACCAGCAATGGTATCTCAGCCACAATGGAGGTTATCAATTAGCATCCCAATCCCATATTGCGGTCGAAAAAGCTTGGGATATCACTCGCGGTAATCGTTCTGTAGTGGTGTCTGTGGTAGATGATTCTTTTGACTTAAATCACCCAGATTTTCAAGGAACTGGCAAAATTGTCGCCCCCAGAGATTTAAAGCAAAATGATTTTTTACCATTACCAGGAGAGAAAGAAACCAGTCATGGTAAAGCTTGTGCGGGTATAGCCGTCGCAGAGGAAAATGGTAGGGGGGTGGTAGGAGTAGCTCCGGGCTGTGCATTAATGCCTATTCGTACCACTGGGTTTCTAGATGATGATTCCATCGAAAAAATCTTTAATTGGGCTGTAGAAAAGGGAGCCAGTGTTATTTCCTGTAGCTGGGGAGCCTCAGCAGTGTATTTTCCCCTTTCCCTACGCCAACGGGCTGCGATTGCTAATGCTGCAAGCAAAGGACGTAATGGTAAAGGGTGTGTGATTTTATTTGCTGCGGGTAATGCTAATCGTCCAGTCAATGGCAAGGTACACGAACGTAATTGGCCAAAAAATATTTTACAGGGCAATACCCATTGGCTAGGTGGTTTCGCGGTACATCCCGATGTGATTACCGTTGCTGCTTCTACTAGTTTAAATACAAAAGCCGCTTATAGTAATTGGGGGGAAAATATTTCTGTCTGTGCCCCTAGTAACAATGCTCCACCAGGAATGTGGTTCCAAGAAACAGGGTTTGTGTTTACCCAACCAGCCATTTCTACTTATCTCCCAGGAAAGGGTATGTTTACTACAGATCAACTGGGAACGGCTGGTTACGATCCTGGAGACTTTACTAGCAACTTTGGTGGTACTTCCAGTGCTACCCCTGTGGTAGCAGGAGTCGCAGCCCTGATTTTATCGGCAAATCCAGATTTAACCGCTCAACAAGTCAAGGGGATTTTAGAAGAAACTGCGGATAAGATTGTTGACGGGAATGCTGATCCTCAATTGGGAATGCGGGCGGGTACTTATGATGAGAATGGTCATTCCCTTTGGTTTGGTTACGGCAAAGTTAATGCTGCTCGAGCAGTAGAAAAAGCCTCTCAAATGGGTGTTGTAAAAGGGGAGGTAAGCCAATACATCGGCAAAAAAAGCGATCGCGCCATGAAAATTCCTGATAATTATCCCCAAGGAATAAATAGTATAATTGCGATTACTGAGTCTAACCTAGTTAAAGATATCCAAGTGAAAGTTGATATTAGCCATGAATTTCTAGGGGATTTAGAAATTTACTTAATTGCTCCCAATAATCAGCGAGTCTTATTACAAAATCGTACATTAGGTCGTCGGACAAATTTACGCACTACCTATGCTATGCGCTCCCATCCAGTACTTAAACAATTATTATCTTTATCAACTAAAGGATATTGGCAATTATGGGTAATAGATATGGCATCACAAGATGTAGGTAAAATAAATAGTTGGGAATTATATTTAGGAATTTAGATATTTAATGTCTTGCCAAATAATTTTATTTGATAGCAATACCAAAGCACGTTAGGACATTCTTGAATCCTGAAACCTATGAATAGTGAACTTATTACTCCTTCGGAGTGAATCCTAAACCCTTCGGGCACAGCAAAGCCGAATGGATAAGCTTCGCATTAGCTAAGCTCCTCTGTTAGCGTTCGCGCAGGTGTCGCGAAAGCGACTCAGCTCTCCCAAAGGGAGCAAGAGGCGCGCTATTTGATAGCAGTTGCTTTATGCCGAGGAACCCCTCCACCGCAATGGCTTAATTATTACTTATTACTTGTGCGTAGCCCTATATATCTTCCTCTCCATGGTCCAAACTTCTGAATTAAATCCACACATAGATAATTGAAATTTAAGAATTAGACATTGTTACTAAGGTGGGACGACTAGTAACTACCACGGGATTTTCATTTAATTTTTGCAATGCTTTGCCTAAATCTTGAGTCAATTTTTTCGCATCTTGTTTCACACAACCATTGAGATAATCCATTGCAGAAATTGGCGTACCAATATTAATACTGACATCTGCACCCCACTGAGGATATTGTTGGTTATAATTTATTCCTATGGGGAGAATTTTCACTCCTAGCCCTAGATGACTAGATTCAGCAGTTAAAGCCAAACGAGCAATTCCTGCTTTAAGAGGGTGAACTTTTCCATCACGAAAAATACCTCCCTCTGGGAAAATTACTAAAGATTCTTTCTGTTGGAGTAAATCAACGCCGTGGCGGAGAGTTGTCACAGATGGACGTTGGGGATTTACGGGAAAACCACCCATGTGTCGGACAAACCAACCTTGTAATCCTTGACATTCATTCATCGTCACCATGAATCTTAAATCTTTTCCTGTCACACAACGACCAGCAGCATAGGGTACTAGTAATGCATCCCAACGAGAACGATGGGTCGGAGCAAGGATTAAAGGTGCGGTTTCAGGAATATTTTCTTGTCCAGTGACTCTAATCTGACGAAAATAAAAGGGTAAAACTAAATTACGTCCTAAGAAGTAAGCCAGAGGACTAAACCAAGGAGAAACATGAGAAGTATTAGCAGTTCTATTACTTACAGGAGTATTTTTTGTTTTGCAGTGATTATCTGAATAAGAGTTGAGTTCCATCATAACGGTGATTGGTAGTTGCTCAATGGAAGATAGGGAAAATGTTTGATAGTAACACCGTAGATTTTCTTCCCTGACTTGTGTGATTCCAACTGGACAGTTTTACCTCTGTCCTTTATTTTTTCTATGTCGTCGATTAGCAAACCAAGCTTGTAGATTCTGACGACAGGTAGATTCAAGAACGCCTGCAATGATACTAACCCGGTGGTTAGATGCGGCACTATCGACAATGTTCTCAACTGTACGAATTGCGCCAGTTTTCGGATCGTCCACTCCATAAACTAAAAGTCCTAAGCGAGATTGGACAATTGCTCCTGCACACATTGGACAAGGTTCTAGGGTCACATAGAGACTACATTCATGTAAACGCCAAGTTTGTAACTGATTAGCAGCTGCCTTTAAAGCAATCATTTCTGCATGAGCTGTGGGATCTTGGTCACGTTCTTTGCGATTTTCTCCTTTCCCTACTATGTTGCCAGACGAATCAATAATAACAGCCCCTACCGGGATATCACCAGCATTACCTGCTGTTTTGGCTAAGCTTAATGCATAACTCATCCATTGTCTATGTTGTAAATACTGAGTATTACTAATTAACATATTAATTTTATTTAGACAGCAAAAATACTGAAGATAATTATTAGTTCCTCAAATAAGCAATCGCAAAGGATATATAGTATTTTTAGATACAAAGTATTTATATTATTTTCTCAATTGCAAATTAGCAAAATACTCTGTTTCCCTTTCTCTATATACTTTATTATCTTCATTACCATAAATATTACATAGATATCCCAAAATATGTTTAACAAGCTATATCTGCATATTGTAATTTGGTCATATATTCGCAATATAGATATTTAGCCTATTTTATAAGGATTTTGTCAATAAGACCTATTTGAAATCATGATGGATGCAATCAAATAGTACAGTCACCCTATAGTTAATTACTTATGTGATTAACTATACTTTTAAATATCTCCTCAATCAACATACATTAATTAATTAGATGATACAGATAGAAGAGAATCTAATTGACCTCGTGTATCTAATTTATACATATCATCACAACCACCAATATGTTGATTATTGATAAAAATCTGTGGCACGGTTCGCCCTCCGTTGGCTCGTTCTGCCATTTGGTTTCTAGCTGCTCCATCCCCATCAATTTTGTATTCAGTAAATTTTACTCCCTTCCACCACAACAACATTTTCGCACGAATACAATAAGGGCAAGTCTGCCATGTATAAATTTCGACATCTGCTTTCACCTGTTGTGATTGGCGATTAAATAGAGCATTGACAAATTTGAGCATTTTTTTACATTCTTGGGAGTCTATTTATAAGTTTAATTATGCCTTAAATGGGTAAATTTGAGTAAATGGGACTGATTAGATCAACTATCATCTATTTCATCAGAATTAATTTCAATAATCATGGTTTTACCCATAGATTAAACAAAGAAAGCAGGAGGAGGGGGATGCCATAAGTGTTTTGGAATTTACAAGTTACCTCTTCCTTCTCACGTAGCGAGTTAATACCCAATTGAATCAGTCCCAAAATCAAATTCCTCCTACCCAAGGAGGATTTATTCAGTCTGCCCTTGCTTTTTCGTATTACAGAATGTAGTATAAAACTTGAATCAGAAGCGAAAACTCCTGATGAGAGTGCATCATGGCAAAATTTAGAGATATTCTTCATTATTTTCGTCCGTACTGGAAATTGAGTATTTTGAGTATTGGGATTTCCAGTCTTTACGAAATATTTGATTTGATTGTACCTTACACCATTGGGCAGATTTTAAATCTTCTTTCTGGTCAACCACTAGATAAACCACTTCAAGGAGCAATTGCGACTTTTGCTGACAGTATTAATTACTCAGTGGATAAAAATATATCTTTAGGGGTATTACTGGGTTTAATTTTTGTGGTGACTGTTGTGAGAGCGCCGACACAGCCTTGGTTAACTTCTTGGTTTCATTGGGATATAGCCTTAAAAGCGCGTCAGGATCAAAATCAAAAAGCGATCGCCAAAATTCTCACCTTACCTCTAGAGTTTTATGATGAAAATAACCCTGGTAGGATTGCATCAAGAGTAGCAAAGGGACTATCCAACTACACTTGGACATATCCAGAAATTGCCGGACAGTTGATTCCGAAGTTATTTCGGGTATTGGGGATTTTTGTATTTATTTGGGTAATTGAGTGGCGGATTGCGGTTTTATTTCTGATTTCTTTTGTTGTTATCCTCAGCTTTACTTTAAAAAAGTTACAGCGTTTGATGTGGTACGAAAGTCGCCTAGATAGATATATGGAGGATACCGAAAGTCATACATCAGAAATTATTACCAATATCAAAACCGTCAAAGCATTTGCAACGGAAAGGAAGGAATTAAAACGACAAGAACAGCGTTTACAGCGAGAGTTAACTGTCGTTGATTACCGCATTCATCAAGGTTATGTGAAACTTGGAACTTGGCAAAGAAGTGTAATTCAATTTTGCGTTTTTGTAGTATTAGGTTTAACCTTAGCGGCGACCATTAATGGCAAAATTACTCTGGGTCATTTTGTTATGACTTTAACTCTTTCTAGTATGGCCTATGCAGAGTTAGAACCTATTAGTAATTTGGCAGAAGTTTTTGCTCGGCGCTATTCTTCCATGGTGCGATTTAGCGAATTTCTCCAAGAGCCATCGGGAAAAGATACAGTTGGTCTTTTGGAAGAATCCACAGCAACCCAATCACCCTATAAATTTACAGGAAAAGTAGAGCTTGACCATGTCAATTTTAGCTACGAAGATAATCGTCCAGTGTTACATGATATCAATCTGTTAATTGAACCATATCAAACAGTGGCATTAGTAGGTCGTTCTGGCTCTGGTAAATCTACCTTAGTAAAACTGCTATTACGGTATTTTGAACCAAGTCAAGGTCAAATTCTCATGGATGGAGAAGATATTCGCACCTTGGATGTAGGTAATTATCGCCGTAGATTAGCTATCGTTCACCAAGAGGTGGATGTTTTCAACGGTACTGTTTTGGATAACCTCAAGTATGGTAGACCAGATGCGACCTTTGAGCAAGTTAAGGAAGCCAGTAGAATCGCTAGATTGGATGAAGTCATCGAGAATTTAGCACAAGGGTATTACACAGTGGTTGGTGAACGTGGTGTGAGATTGTCTGGTGGACAGAGACAACGGTTAGGAATTGCTAGAGCATTGCTAGTTGAGCCAGATGTACTGATTTTTGACGAAGCTACCTCTAGCTTGGATTACGAATCGGAGCGTTCTATTCAATTAGCTATGGGAGAACTCCAAGGTACCCGCACGACTATAGTTATTGCTCACCGTTTGAGTACCGTTAGAGAAGCAGATAAGATTGTAGTCTTAGATCAAGGCAAAATTATCGAAGTTGGTAGTCATGATGAGTTATTGCGTCATGGAGGAATTTATCACAGGTTACACGCCTTGCAAGAGACTGGAGAGTTACTGAGTTAATTGTGGTATGGGTTATGCAATCGCGTAATCCATGTTCATTTTCATTCTGTCTCAAGGTATGGAGCTACGCGCAAGTAATAAGTAACAAGT
>NZ_FYBH01000442.1 GCF_900185595.1 Calothrix rhizosoleniae SC01 | reverse complement strand
ACACCTAGTAAAGCACCAAAAACTATCCCACCACCAATAATCAGTTTTTTGCGAGAAGCAGTGGGTTGCTCTGGTATAAAAGCTGGAGATATAACACGCACATTACCAATATTTTGGTTTTCGGCTAACTGCACTTCTTTGAGTTTTTTTAGTAATGATTCATAACTTGCTTGAGATGCTTGCAATTTCCGCTCTAGTTGTCTTTGAGTCTGTTCTAATTTAGGTAACTTTTTTGCTCTTTCTTTATAAGCAAGCAAATTTTGAGATAGTTGATCAATTTTTTTCTCTAAAGCCAGATAATCTGTTTCAGTGCGTGCAAACTCTTGGAGCAAGTTTTGTCGCAAATCTCCAATCTGGAGATTCTTCAGAGCAGGTTGATTTTTGCCAATAACTTGTCCTGTCTGCTGCTTGAGTAAGCTCTGAAAAACTGCAACTTTATCTTTTAAATTTAAGACTTTAGGATGTTCTGGCTGAAGACTGGTGAGGGCTACTTTCAACTGGCTTTGTGCTTCGTTCAGTTGAGCCAAAAGTTGCTGAGTTTCTGGTGTTTGATTCA
>NZ_FYBH01000178.1 GCF_900185595.1 Calothrix rhizosoleniae SC01 | reverse complement strand
GACATACTCTATGGCTAGCACAGGTTAGCAGAAATAGACTAACTATCATACTATAATAGTCGTATGCGATAATAGCTTTTAGCATTATTTATGGTGAATAATAATTAGCAAAACTATAGAAAATACTATTCTCTGCTATATTTTATAATCATCAGAATTAATGCGATATAGCAATCCAATGTTAGTCATGGGATAATACTGGGTCTTAAGCTTCAATTAATCAAGTAAATTTTCATCAATTTTGAGACTCATCTTGAGACTATAAAAACCTGATATTGCATACAATAATATTATGAAGTGTCGTTTATAATTGAAATCTGAAAATCGCTAATTATTCAAATGTGTTCCTTAATTTTTAAGAAGTAATTCCGAAATTGGATTAGAAATCTGTGCTTATTTAAGCAAAACATATATCTTAATATATCTTCTCAATAAAATTAGGGTGGCATCAGCGTAATTCAGATCAAACAAGGGTTTCTATCTCTAAATATTTTCAAAAATCTTGTGGTGCAAGATTATGAGTCAACAAGGTTTAATCCTAAACAAACAGGAAATTAATACAACGTCTTTAGATTTCAGATTGAGTTAATTCCAACTACAAAAAATTAAGATTTTTCAACTAGTTAACATCAGGGGAAAAACTAAAATATTGATATAAAGTCAAAGCTATATAATAGAATATCTTTGACTTTTAAGTACGTGACTTATGTGGTAATGAATTAAATTCATCATTCAAGCCATACCAATAAATTTGCCTTGTGTGTCAGCTAAATAGAGTGTGATATTTAGTTGCAGACTTTACAAATTATCATCAATCAAGTAAGTGCATATATTTAGCTTATAGACAAATAAGTTCAACATTTGCTTTGCTCCCAATCACATAAACATACTTGAAAAATGAATTTGTTTCATTAGTTTATAAAGCATATTCTTCTGGGAATATGTTGCTCAATCATGGATGTAGAGGATGTTAAATTATGAATATTTTATTTTTTTTATCTCGCAAAAAAGTAAAACCATCAACTAAATTATTGCTGAAAAAGTTAGTCAATCTGAGGAATCGATATTGGTTTATTATTGATATCTTTACTTTTTTGATTACACCATTATTAGCGTTACTTCTACGTCATGACGGTTATTTTACCTTAGATACATATAAGTATGAAATTGTCTATGCAATGATACTATTTTTAACAGTCAAAATGACTGTACTGTGGTGTTGTGGATTTTATCGCCGTTACTGGCGTTATGCAAATATTGAAGAAATTACATATATAGGAATGTTGATGGTAGCTGCTGTTATCATCCAAACCTTCTTATTTGATGTGATCTCTTACATGCCCAATTCTGTTATCCAGAAATTACCCAAATCACTACCTTTTATTGATGGTTTGTTTTCATTCGTGGCGATTACAGTATTGCGTTTTAATGTCAGAACAATAGACAGAATCTGTCAGAAGCACACAAAATGTCAATCTAGCCAGCGAGTATTGGTAGTAGGTGCTGGTAGTGCAGGGGTTACTTTGGTAGAAGAAATGCAAAGGAATCCCCAACTAGGTTTTTATCCCGTGGCTTTTATTGACGATGATCCTCACAAATTAAACTTACGCATTCGTGGCATTTCCATAGTTGGTAATCGCTTCCAAATTCCTGAGATTTGTAGAAATTTGGACATTCATCAAGCAGTCATTGCCATGCCAACGGTATCAGGACGAGTAATTCGAGAAATACTCGATATTTGTCAAGTAAATGGCATAAAAACCAGCACTTTACCAGGAATACATGAGATCCTCAATGGGAAAGTCCGTCTAGATAGTATTCGTAATGTAAAAATTGAGGATTTATTAAGACGGGAACCCGTACAGACTGATATAGAAAAAGTATTTGAATTTCTCCAAGGAAAAAAAGTACTAATTACTGGCGCTGGTGGGTCAATCGGTAGCGAACTGTGCCGACAAATTTGTCAGTGCAGACCGACTGAAATGGTGTTAGTAGGACATGGAGAGAATTCTGTTTTTAATATCCAACAAGAGTTAAAACAGGTTTTATTGTCACTGCAACAAAAGAATATAGCCCTAGGATAAGTAAGTCGGCACAATAAAACCAAACTATGTGAAGAATAGTAAATAAGCCTAAAACCCTTGTTCCCCCTGCTCCCTGCTCCCTGCCCCCTGCCTTATCCAAACGATAATTTTTTACGCCAACCTACTTATAGCCCCAATCTGGTTACTTTTATTGCTGATATTCGTTTTCGAGAACGCTTAAATAATGCCTTTGAGCAATTCCGACCAGATGTAATTTTCCATGCAGCAGCCCACAAACATGTGCCTTTAATGGAGTTAAATTCCCCAGAAGCAATTACAAATAATGTAATTGGCACAAAAAATTTAGTAGAACTAGCACAGCAATATAATGTTAAACATTTCGTGATGATCTCCACCGACAAAGCTGTGAATCCCACAAATGTCATGGGTGCAAGTAAGAGACTGT
>NZ_FYBH01000354.1 GCF_900185595.1 Calothrix rhizosoleniae SC01 | reverse complement strand
ATTTATGAGTTTGGTACTTCTTGAAAAAAGAATGGGACAGATGTGTAGAGGCACGGCATCCACAATCTTTCAATATATAAAAGTATCTTACTGGTGCGGTGCCCTTACGAAAAATTTATATGTTGCAAACATTATTTGGGAGTAGTTTCCTGAGCTAACTGAGTAAATCTAATTTCAATTCTTCGTCTCTGTTTATTTTCCTTTCTTTCTGGTTGAGCAAAGCCGCCATTTTGAGGTAATAGTAATTGCCCGGCTGAATATGCTCTAAATGTAACTTGTTTAAATCGCCCCTTATTTTCTCTATTTTGTGCTTTCTGTAGCTCCTTAATTACAGCCAAAGCTCTCATCAGTCCTAAATCGGTATTGGAGCCTGGACATAAAATAGCAACATTCTTGGTTTGGGTGGCTACTGCTTCCAACTCTTGGTCTAAATTACCACGGCTCATTCCTAATTTATTATGACACTGAAGTGAACCAACTTTTTGTCCATCGGTATGGCCAATCACTTCAATAATATCTATTTTTTTTTGAGCATTATTCAGTTGTTGTTTAATTGCTTTGAGAATTTTGCCATCATGAGGATTTTTTTGGATATCTTGGCTGAGGTTCTTCGGTAATTGCGCACTACCAGAGGCAAATTTATATTCTTCTGCGGGGAGAACAATTATTTTCTGTTGGTTATCATTGGCTGGTTGTAATTTTTTTTGGCGATTGAAACTAGGAATTTTAGACATAGTTAATAATAAAAGCAAGGTCAGCACCATAAAAGCATTGGACATTAAGTCTGTAAAAGAAGTCCAAATATTAAAGTTGTCTGGAGTGAGGCTAGGTTTCAATCTTCTGGACATATAAATATTATTTTCTGATTAATTATTTGCTTTTAAGCTATTCAGTATACCTTGTAAATCCTGCTGAATACCTTCTAAAATTTGGCTATGGTTAACGATTTGGGTAGATAATTTTTGTAAATGAGAATTGTGAATACTGACTTGACCTGTATGATTATTTAATGATTCTTTGACTTGAGAAGCATTGATGTTAAATGTTTGGGTTGAGGATACAAGGGAATTGCCATTTTCTTCTAGCCGTAAAGATACATTAGCAAGTTCATTATGATTACTTTGAATCAAGTTTTGTATCCTAGATAAGCTATTGTTTAAAATATTAATAATTGTTTGTAAATTTTGAGTATAATTTGCCAGTGCGATGGTAGTCTTTTCTAGAGATGATGATGATATCTTCAGGGTAGAAGTAAAATTGGCAAAATCTTGAGTTACATTGGTAAAATCATTAATTGTCCTATTTAATGTCTGGGCACTATTGTTGATGATATTACCAGCGTCTTGAGTCCTTACTTGAAAAGTATTGACACTTGTTATCAGATTCTGGGAAGAATTAGATACTGATTTTTCTAAATCTTGGATACTTTGGGGAAACTTGACTAAAGCTTGAATCAAATCGTCTATTTTTTCCTGAATGCTTGGCAAGTCTAAAAAAAAATTACATTCATTTTCTATATAGTATTCTAATTGATTCAATATATTATTTTTCTGAATCTCTAAATCATAGGCTGGATAAAACTTTGTCAGAACTAAACTACTAACTAATGATACTAGACTACTAATAAAGGCAATTGCCATTGAACCAATAATATCTTCTAAAGTTTTATCCAAAGGTATTTGCCCACCTGTGTTGCGACTAAGGAGAAATAAATTGATGGTGATACCGACAAAGGTACCCAATAAACCAAATGCTAATAATAAGTTGGGTAAACCTTGATAATAACGTTGGTTTTTCTCCCAAATTTGTAGTTCATGACTCTGGCGATAAATTCTATCTAAAATAGATAGTTTATTGATTTTGTACAATTGATTCCGAGAAAAGTTTCTCAAAACTTGATCTAATTCAGAATTGAGATTGTTAACAATTTGCTCCAATGAATTATTATCAAGCATCTTTTGTCTCATGCGAATACCATCGAAGCAGAACTTCGATATTAAAGTGACAAAAACCAGTACTACTAACCAAGAAAGGATATTAGGAAAAAATACAGATAAAACTAATAGCAATACGCAGATAAAAATAATTAAATAAAACAATGAAGTCTGATTTATCTGCATCATAATTCTGTTATGTAACAATTTAAATTGATCAAGTAATATTTTTATAGAGTAAAATATTTACTGCGGTAGTAATTATACTAGTATAATAGTCCAGCTTTCACAGGCTGGTTTCCCTTTGTATAATCAATAATTTCTTGATGGTACAAGCCCCCTGACTTATCAGTGGGGTCAACCCAAAATCCAAAATCCAAAATTTAATGACAAGATTGTCGCAAGTTCCACTTAAGGGTTATACAATCGTCCAAGAATTGGGGAAAGGAGGATTCGGAACTACTTACTTGGTGACATTAGCAAGTAATAACAATCACCTTTATGCTCTCAAGCATTTTACCTTTCCTAGTAACGATCCAAGTCAATATGCTATAGCCCAGAGACTATTCCAACGAGAAGTCGCCATTCTCAAAACCTTAAATGGACATTCGCAAATACCCAACTTTATTGATTACTGGGAAGAGAAGCAAGAATATTGCTTAGTTCAGGAGTTTGTCCCTGGAGAACTTCTCAGGGAAGAGTTGGAGCAGGGTAACAAATCAGAAGCATACGTAGTTGAATTATTAACAGAGATTCTGGAAATTCTGCGGGTTGTACATAGCAAAAAAATTATTCACCGCGATATTAATCCCAGCAATATTATTAGGCGTAGTTCAGATAACCAATTAGTGCTAATTGATTTTGGTGCTGGAGCAATCCAAAAAGTTGTGACAACTACCACATCTACCCAAGTGCAAACTCCACCAACAAAAATTTATACCCTAGGCTATGCTCCTATAGAACAAACTCAAGGGAATCCCCAATTGAATAGTGATATTTATGCTTTGGGTATAACTGCAATCCAAATGCTCACGGGTATTGAACCCCAGGATTTACAAACAGATACCAATGGCGAGATAATTTGGTGTCAGTCAGCACAAGTGAGTGATCGCTTAGTTAATATTCTCAGTCACATGGTACGTTACGATTACAGAAATAGGTATCAGTCTGTAGATGAAGTTCTAGAAGAATTAACTACGACACCTGTCAGCAATTCATCGACCCAAGTACTGACAAGCACAAATAATTTCCACCCTTCCCCAGCAGAATTAGGTCACAACCAAATTAATATAATTTTATTTTTTTATTAGGTTGTTTATCAGTAATTGCCATTCTATCCGCAGCAGGTATTTTACCTGGAAATATCAACCTCAAACCAGAAAATCAACCCTCTAAATTAAAATTGCAAGGGAGTATCCTGATGAATGCTGGGAAAGTTTTATCAACCGAGGGAGTCTCAGGTGTATGGCAAATTTGATCAAACGTCGCGTTCGTCATCAGAGGGTTTCCCCTAGACATCGCCGCCAACGACAGGGAAAATCAGTCAGTTTACTTGTATTAGTCCTGGTTTGGAGTTTGGCTATGGGATGGCTACTATCCTTAGCCAGTAATGTTCAAGGTGCTACTCCTACTCCTACTACTGCTAATGAAATTGGCACAGTAGATGTGGTGCCAGCCAAGCATAAATTAGGACAAGAACTGTATTTAGAAAACTGCTCTAAATGTCATATTGCTTTACCGCCAGAAGTTTTACCCAGCCAAACTTGGAAAAATCTCTTACAGGACTCCCAACATTATGGTGCAACATTAAAACCTTTGGTAGACCCGCCACGTATTTTAGTGTGGAGGTATTTATCTACTTTTTCTCGTCCTCTATTCAAGGAGGAACCCATACCTTATCGCGTCAGGAAATCCCGTTTTTTCCAGGCTTTACATCCTAAAGTGGAATTTTCCACCCCAGCTCAGATTAATAGCTGTGTGAGTTGTCATCCCAGTGCTAAGGACTTTAATTTCCGTCGCCTCAGTGCAGAGATGAAGGAGTGACCAGAAGAAGCATAGAGAAAAGGTGCAGGGAGCAGGGGGAAAACGGCATTCTCCCTGCTG
This sequence comes from Calothrix rhizosoleniae SC01, assembly GCF_900185595.1. Classification (GTDB taxonomy): domain Bacteria; phylum Cyanobacteriota; class Cyanobacteriia; order Cyanobacteriales; family Nostocaceae; genus Calothrix_A; species Calothrix_A rhizosoleniae. The sequence continues at coordinate 5,399 of NZ_FYBH01000354.1, read as the reverse complement.
TGGGGCGCAGCAAAACAAGGTTTCATATCATATCCACCTGATTACTTATGATATTTCTTTCTCCCCCTGCGCCCTTCTCCCTGCCCCCTTACAGTCCTAATCATAAGTTTTTAAACGGACATGATATCAAACCCCCTAATATAATCCTTCGGAACAACTACCCGTCTCACCAGCAACAACTCTGACAACCAGGCTGTATGATTGGGGATGTAAGATGCGATGGGCACGGACTATAACCTCCACTTTACCCGGCATCACATCTTGCCACATAATTTGTTCCACATTATTGAAACGATCAAACTCTGCTGATGATGGTGGCATATTGCCGTGGCGTTCCTCCCCATTACTATGATGTACAATTAGATCTAAGTCATTCTGTAATGCCTCTCCAGGATAATCAACCCAAACCAAAGTTGCTTTTAATAATGATTTTGGTTCAGTAATTTCCACCTCCATTTTTTCCTCTTCCCCAGTATCTAATTCTGTAGCTTCATCTTGGAAAATGACCCGTTGGTTTTCCCCTCTTGGTCCCACGGTAGCAGCTAAATTTACCCGACCAAAACCTTCGGCAAAATTAGGAATTTCCCCTGCTTCGGAAGGCACATATTGGCCACTAATATCCTGGGCTCCATTAATCAACATAGCTTTAACTAGAGAGCCACTAGGCTTGATTTCGTGTTGCTTACGGAAATATTCCCTCACCACCGCCGCACATCCCGCTACTAAAGGTGTAGCCATGCTGGTTCCAGCCAAAAAGAAATAGTTGGGATCATCAGAAGTACCAAACATATTATTCGGAGTTGCTTTTCGGGAAAGGCTAGAAAGAATTGCCGTACCCGGAGCAATCACATCTGGCTTGATACGTTCATTTTTTGTCGGTCCGCGACTGCTAAAAGCTGCCATCCCTTCTGGATTAGTAGACCAACCATCAGAGGCTATGGGTTCAGATTTATATATCTGCAAACTACTATATGGCTTGGCTTGCTCCGGTCGATTATTTTCAGAAGCTCCCACAGTAATACAATTTTTTGCAGCTCCTGGTGCTCCAATAGAACCATTGTCGATCGCTCCATTTAGATCGCGATCGCGTCCATCATTACCTGCTGCGAAACAAATTACCATGTCTCGGTGTTCCCAGGCAAATTTGTCTACTTGTTGGCAATAGATATTATACATCCCCTTATTGGCGGCTCCCCAGGAGTTTGTATGTACCCTAGCACCATCATCTGTATAAGGGATTCGGAATAAATCGTTTAAGTCTCCTGGTAATCCTCCTAATCCACCAGTAGCATCGAGGATAGATTGCAGCACTAACATAGCTTTGGGTGCAGTTCCTCGAACTTCGCCTCCCATTGTCTGAGAATGACCGTCACCCAATACGGAACCAGCTACGTGGGTACCATGTCCATCGGGGTCTGTGGCTGTATTCCGCCCCAAAGCATAAAGTCTTAAGACCCTACCAGTAAAGGCGGGGTGAACGTCATCCATAGTACCCTTGTCAAAACCAGTATCGGCAACCGCAACAATTTCCCCCTCCCCTTCTAAGTGAGTCTGATTGTGAGTTTTGTCTGCTGACAATACTTCCAGAGCCTTACTGTTAAACAACTGTGGTGTTACATACTCTTCAATGTGCCGTACTTCATCAATATGAGCCAAATCTTCCAAGTACTGGGGTTGCACTGACAGCCGCACTGAATTACCACTAAGTTGCAGAGATTGGGGGTCAATTCTAGCAGCCGATGCAATGCGATCGCGTAGCGATTCCTGTGGAGTCTCGCCCAGGTCATCATCAATGGTAACATTTTGATGTAGTACTACTGTCACAGTTTGAGGTTGGCGAGACATACTTGTTTCCACAGACCTCAATTGCAGTAGGTTTACCTTGTCTGGAGTTCCCGAACTACTACGCAATTTAGGTGGAATTTTAAACCCTTCCAAGTAAATATTTGCCCATTCTACAAAGGGTAAGTTAATAATGGCATTCAAATCAGAGGGAGTATAACGACAGATATAAGTATTTTCCGGTACATACTCCAAAATTTGGATATTTAAATTAGTTAATTGGTTTTTCTGCTCCCGATTGAGGGGTGCGGAGGTTTGAACCAGAATATAGTTAGAATCAGAACTATCAACACTCATTAAAGAGTTAAAACCAATTGTACTCCTCTGAGTACTGGGGTCAATGGAGATAGAATTAATTGTTATTTTTGCCATAGATATAATTGCACCTAATTTTCATTACTACTGGAAATTATTACCAATTAATATTTGCAAAATGTTCAAAGTTGAGAATGGCTATGGTGACTATCATTATTTCCAGCCTTTGGCTGTAGGGTCATAAAGAAGAAGGGGAGCAGGGAGCAGGGAGCAGGGAGCAGGGGGAAAACAGCATTTCTCCTGTTTCTTCTGGTCAATCCAAAATCCAAAATCCAAAATCCAAAATTGAATGATTCTTCCTTAAGAATCCTGGAAATGAGAGAGTTGGTAAATTAAATGGTCAAAATAAGGAGCAAGATTTCGTTGCTGTTCTGGCTCTACACGTTGCAAACTGGCAATTTTTATACCTTCTAAGCCCAGTACCATAGCATCTAAAGGGACATTTAACTCTTCATATAGTAATTTCATATACCCCAAGCCTTGCTCACTAGTAAATTGGTGAGAGCCACCAGCAATGCCATAATTTATACAGCGAGAAAAATGCCAAAAATCTCGCCAGCAAGCTTCTGCACGGAATGGAGGATAAAGACCCCCTCCTGGTTGAAGAATATTGGGAAATGCTTGTAATACCTTAGCCCTAGCCTCATCTACAATTTCAGTGATGCAATCCCGTAACATTTTTGCTACAGGAATTAAAACTGAAGTACCAGGTGACAATACCTGAATTTGTTGTAAATCTTCATCCGTGAGATAACGCCCTTCATCATCTGCTGCTTGAAAAATTGCGATCGCTGTTTGTGGGTGGGTTGTTTGCCAAGACGCAAAGCCGACAATCCGAGCTTTAGCAATTAATTCCTTGGCTTTTGCACTGAGTTGCACCATGATTTAGTTATGGGTAGTCAATCATTACTCAAGGTAAAAGGTCACAATGGTGACTTTTAGACTTGTTGATTGTGTACATAATTAAGCGATTTTGTACAGTTATGGATACAAGTCTATACAAATCCCTAATTACCACTCACTTTCAAGTTAATTTCTCATGTACGTTTGTACACAACCAAGAAGAAAATACCTCTTCCCTATCTCCCAACCCCTAACACCTAAACCCTATTTTCTAGCTAGTCACCCACAAAAAAATTCTTCTTCTTGAGCAATCACAAAGCTTTATCATATGCAAACTCAGAATGTTTGTGCATAGATAAATGAAGTTTTTATTATACAGAGGGGTAAACCCTGCATAGGTTTACCCCCCTGGTCATATAATACTTTAACTGTTTAGAATGGTGCTGCGATATAGGATAATGATGCACCATATGCGTAATGTGCGCCGGATAATGCACTATAACATCTGGCGCTTTTTTATTTTATCCATCTATGGTTTGATAGTGTAGATGTACCCAGCCCCGTAATGGCTATACCCCTACCATCCATAACCCTTTTTTTGATAGATGAAAATGATTTTCAAAGACCATACTGGGGTCTGTTTGGAAGATTTCGTAGAAAAGGCTATCGGTTCGCACACTGGTTGATGCTTGGGGGCATTATTGTTAATTTGACATCAAAGGCGATGTTCCTAAAATGAACCATGCATAGATGCGATCGCGGCTTTTTGTTTCTCCCCATGAGGCATATGGGTCAAAGTCAGGATACAAGTAGAATCGGGAGCGATCGCCTATAATTTTAATTATTAGAGGTAATTTATGCAGGAACTCCACACCAAAATCCTCACTGATGCTTGGGTAACAGCTAGCTGGGATGAATATATCCAGGTGATTGAAAATCCAGCTTATGCCAAAGCTAAGGGATACTATCAAGATGGAAGAATGAGGATTGAAATGCCACCAGTAGGAAATGACCATGCTAGTGACCATACAGTTATCATAACTGCCGTAAGCTTATTTGCTGCCATCAAAGGTATCCCTATGAATGGTAAAGATAACTGTACTTACCGTAAAACAGATTATCAGGAAGCCCAACCAGATGTATCATATTATATTGGTGACAATGCTAATGTAATTCCTTACGGCACTTCCATAATTAATCTTGATATTTACCCACCACCCACTTTAGTTATAGAGGTAGCAAAAACTTCTCTGGCTGATGACCAAGGTGAGAAGAGATTGTTATATGAGGATTTAGGAGTAGGAGAATACTGGATTCTCGATGTACAAAACGTGCGGATTATAGCTTTTGCGATTGCAGATGGTGGTAGTAAGCGTATCACACAATCTCAGGTGTTAACAGGACTGGAAATTTCCCTATTAAATGAAGCATTTCACATGACTCGAAAAACAGACCAAAGTCAGGTTATAGCTTGGTTGTTAACTCAATTTCAGCAGGGAGAATTATGATAGCTTTAGAAATGTAAAAAATATTACTTTAGTGTTTTTACTCCCGAATAAACCAGAATTTTAGTAGTTCCTTGCTAACCATATGAGGTTCCTGATTCAAACTGCGATCGCGCTTTTGGTGGTTACTTTGTAATCTCCCACAAGCGTAACCCACATCGCTTTACTGTTGTTGGGCAATTTTTTGAACTACAGCTAAATCAAGACCTAATTGTTCCGCGATTTCTTCAGGTTTCATTCCTGCTTTTAATAGCAGAGGTACGGCTGCAAGTTTACCTTCCTGTAAACCTTCTGCTTTTGCTTCTTGATAAACTTTTGTTTGTTTGAGTTCATTCAATTCAAATCTTTCTAGAAGACCTTGCTGCGACAATCTGTGACTATCTCCGAGCAGAGTAACATATCTTCTACGCTTCATAGTCTCAATTCTTTTCGTCTTATTAGGGTCTTCAAACTTCTGTGCATCAGGCGAATAGGATTTATTATTATTATGTTGTAAGTCTCCTATTTCTGTTGTTCTTTTAGATTTTTCTTGCATTGACCTTTCTCCTGAAATTTTACTTACTTCTAAAAAAGCTATTGAATATTATAAAAAACTTTTACTTCATTCCATTCTATTTTCTTTGAGACTAATCGTAATTGAAGTTTAAGGAAGCAATTAGTTCTTTTAATTACAAATAAATATTCTTCTTCTATATTTTCATTAGGCTCTATCCATTTATGGTCTACAAACACGGAATATATTGATTCTTCTTCCCATTCAACTAATTCAATCGGCTTTTTTTGTTGGTCTTCTTTTAGCAATTTTAATTTAGAGCTTGATACAATTAAAGCAGTACCTTCTTGCTCAATTTTAGAATCAGTTAATCCTAAATTTTTTAGAGATAAGTAGGTTGG
>NZ_FYBH01000163.1 GCF_900185595.1 Calothrix rhizosoleniae SC01 | reverse complement strand
AGGGCTTGCTGTTCGCGGAGCGTGCCGTTAGGCATAAAAGTCCCTTGGTGGAGGTAGGAAACAGGGAACAGGGAACAGCGAACAGTTTCATTCCTGATTTTTTCTATTCTTTATTACTGGAGTTTAGTTTAAATTCCAGTTCTATTATTTCTGTCAGAAAAAATAACAGATGCAAGAATTTTAGGTTTAAAATCCTAATTTCCTTGCAAGGATAGCACTACGCAATTAGGTTAAGACATTCTTGAACCCTGAAACCCATGAACAGTAAATTTATTACTTGGACTTTCAATAATATATTAGACTTGTTGCCAAAATTCCCTAATTTCCAATTAATTCCACTGCATCTTTGCCATCTATATTCTGTAAGTAAACTTTGACAATCTCTTCCTTAGCGGTTGGTAGTTTCTTACCGACAAAATCTGGATGAATTGGTAACTCCCGATGACCCCTATCTACCAACACAGCTAAACGAGTTACCTCTGGTCTACCATACTCTGTCACCGCATTTAAAGCAGCGCGAATTGTCCGTCCTTTATAAATTACATCATCTACAAGTACAACCGTTTTCCCTGTGAGATCAAAAGGAATATCGGTTTTCGCTGGGGTACGTAATCCAATTTGATCCAAATCATCTCGATAAAATGTAATATCTAAAGCTCCCACCATTACAGATATACCTTCTAATGCTTCAATTTGCTGTGCTAATAATTCAGCTACAGATACACCCCTGGTATAAATACCAATTAACACCAGTTGGGACAAATCTCGCGTCCTTTCAATAATTTGGGACGCAAGACGGGTTAAAGTACGTCGAATTTCTTCTGGTGAGAGAATCTCAACCACTTTGGTTGAACCATTCATAAATTAATGACCGAAAAACAAACTGGATACAAGCCCCTAGATTCATCGATGGGGTAATAATTCTAAATTCTAAATTCTAAATTCTCCTGTTGTATCATCACCTATTTACCAGGATTAGCAATAGAGCTGTCACCCCCAACCAAAGTAAGAAACTATATCTAGTTAGTTGTAAGGCTTGGTGAATTGATTGGGAAGTAATAGGGTGAATGGCATCTCCCATTAATGGTTTGTATTTCGCCACTCCTCGATACCAATTTATTCCTCCTACCTGCACTTCTAAAATTGCAGCATAGCTACACTCGCTCCAACCAGAATTAGGACTAGGATCTTTGATGGCATCTCGGCGACAGATTTGCCAAACCTTCAGGGGTTTACCAGCAATTATCCCCAGGGTAATCACATGTAAACGACAAGGCAACCAAGTTAAGATATCCTCTAAGCGGGCACTAAACCACCCTAAATAAGTATAAGGTGCATCCTTATAGCCAATCATCGAATCTAGGGTACTGCTAGCTTTATACGCCACAGCTAAAGTCACAGATTCTACCCCCGGTAACAATGCCCCCAAGATCCCATAGAATAGAGGAGCCATGACTCCATCTGTAGCATTTTCTGTCACAGTTTCCAGGATAGCTCGTAAAATTTCTGGTGCAGTCAGATTTTTTGTATCTCGCCCAACATACCTACTTAAAGTTAAACGAGCTGTAGATAAATCATCTTCCTCCCAAGGCTGTAAAACTGCTATGGCTGCATTTCTTAAACTTCTACCAGCAAAGCAGCTAGCTAATAAGACACTTTCTACTATTATCCCTAGGAATGGATGCCCAGTTTTAGCTATTTGCACAATTAATTGAGCGATCGCACCACTACCAACTATGACAATTATACCCAGGAAAACTCCACTTAACCTTTGTGTGAGGGGATGATGGCAGTATTTTTCAGCTAATTTGCTCCAGGAAGAAATCACCCATCCCATGATTTGTACTGGATGAATCATATTTACAGGATCGCCGATTAGGTAATCTAAAGCGGCTGCAAGAATAATTACACTATAACTAGCCATCATTAACTGCTGATATCAACAAACATCAAAAATCTTTCAACCTATAAGTAGGTAGGTGTAAAAAATGATCGTTTGGATCAGGCAGGGGGCAGGGAGCAGGGAGCGGGGGGAACAAGGGTTTTAGGCTTATTTACTTTTCTTCACATAGTTTGGTTTTATTGTGCCGACTTACTTAGGGCGATCAACATCTTATTATTTCATTAATATATCTTCATAAAAACAACTAATTTATTGGGGCGGCAAAAAAATATTATTTTTTTCTGAATTTAAGATGAATGTCCCAATTTACCGTACTTTCACAGATTCATCTGTTCAATAGGTACGGGTAGTTGTGTATATTTTGTCAATAACATTTGCCACATTTTTGCCAAAAAATACAAACAAATGTCCCACTTTTTGCCAAGATAGTTAATATTGACCAAAACAAATCTTGTGGCAATAAGCGGCATGAGTGAAAAAACAATAGAAGGCTATGGCAAAGGCTATCTTGTTCTACTTTTGCCAATCTCATTTTTAATTATTTTCCTGGTTGCTACCTGGCGTGTTTGGGTGGCAGTAATTCTCTTTGCATTAGGGTTAAAAATTTGGCAACGCTATAAGTGGCAATTATGGTGTCAAAAAATTAACCCTATTTTCAATCAAATGCTGTCTGAGAACCAAGGAACAATGACTCCTGTTGATTTGGCAATGAGGTGTAATTTTTCTGGTTCCATAGCAAAACGTTACTTAGATACCAAGGCAGAAGAATTTGGATTTATTCCCTCAGATGCCGATAATGGTAGTAAAGTTTATTACTTCTTCACTGCTGGTACTCTGGGTAATATTTTAGATGATAGCGAACCTCCAGCAGAAATTCAGTCTGCTCCATCGAGGACAGCTGCGGCTACCCAATTGCTAGCGCCACCTCCAACCAAGGAAAATGAACAGGAGTTTGGGGTTGAAGTTGAAGTTGAAGTTGAACCTGAATCAATACCATCAAGCCATCAGGAAACAAAAGTACCCCTAGAACAACAGTTGGTTTTTGGCTCTCTGATTCAATCGGAATTGGCAAAACGACTCAATGTTTATTCCAGTACTGTGTATAAACGGCGTAATGACCCTGATTTCAACGAATGGAGTCGGAATCGTGACCCTGATGGCATTGCTTGGGTATATTCCCCAAGAAGTAAGGAATTCTTCCCTGAAGATGACGAAAATCAAAGTTGATATGCCTGATGAGAGCAAAAATATAGAAGACCCCTGGCAACATCAACTTTTGCCAGATGGAAAAAATAGAAGTTTCATGGGCAAGATATTTTCTCTATTTATCTTGCCCCATGAGCGGTAATTATTCCGGCAAGGGCTATATTTAACCTCAGGCGAGATTACCCGGAAGTTTAGATCAAGCATTTTTAATTGCTGATTTTTGCCTTATATCCCACAGCATCAGAGATTGAATTAAGTCCATTTTGGTCTAATTTGGTAAGTAAACCTGCCAAAATACGACGTACTATCCAAGGTCCTTGGTAGATCCATCCTGTATAAATTTGTACAATCTTAGCTCCGGCAGTAATTTTTTCCCAGACATCATCAGCGCTGAAAATTCCCCCAACACCAATTATGGGTATTTCCCCTTGGGTGCGCTGCCAAATAAATCGAATAATCTCCGTAGAGCGATCGCGTACTGGTATACCACTAATTCCGCCTGCTTCCTGGGAGGGAGGATTACCTGTTGCTTCAATGATGGAAGTTTTCAGCCCATCACGGCTAATGGTGGTGTTAGTGGCTATAATCCCTGCCAATTGGTAGGTTTTTGCTAAATCAATAATATCGGCGATCGCTGACCATTCTAAGTCGGGAGCAATCTTGACAAATAATGGTTTATGTGCATTATTTTCTTCTTGTAATGCAGCCAGTATAGAACTAAGCATGGCAGCATCTTGGAGTGATCGCAATCCTGGAGTGTTGGGAGAAGATACATTAACCACAAAATAATCTCCTAGCTCCTTCAGTAAGCGGAAGCTTTGCAGGTAATCTGTAGGGGCTTCTGTGAGGGGTGTTACCTTAGATTTACCAAGATTAATACCAATGGGTATAACAGGGGTATATTGTTTTTGCCTTTGAGCAATTAACCGATTTGCCATTGCTTGGGCACCATTATTGTTAAATCCCATGCGATTGAGGGCGGCGCTATCTGCTGGTAGGCGAAATAAACGGGGACGGGGGTTTCCTGGTTGGGGATGAAAGGTTACGGTTCCCATTTCGGCAAAACCAAAACCCAAACTAGACCAAATATTAGTCGCAGCAGCATCTTTGTCAAATCCAGCAGCTAAACCAACTGGGTTAGGGAAATGTAGTCCCCATAGTTGTTGTTCTAAACGAGGATCAGCAAAACATAAGGACTTTTGTAATTGTTGATGGAGCCAATTACCAGGGGGGCGAATGCTATTGTGTTCCCACCAAGTTAAACTACGAATTGTCTGCTGCTGCAAAAATTCTGGATCTGTTTTCAGCAGGTTGAAGAGCAAAGGACGAATTGCAGATTGATAAATATCCACCTATTTCAGCTATTGTCGAATCATTTTCATTATTACCTAATGGCTTGAAAATGGGGAGTTGGGAATCGAGAATCGAGAGTCGGGAGTCGGGAGTCGGGAGGAGGTATTGATGATGCTTCCTGTCAATCAAATTTCAGTCAAAATAGAAGAATACAGATTTAGAAGAAATTATATGACTATTACAACTACTAGACGCTTTACTCTTGAAGAATATCATCGGTTAACGGAAATTGGATTCTTCCATGAAGATGAGCGAGTGGAACTAATTCGTGGGGAGGTTATGCAAATGGCGGCTAAAGGGACAGCACACACGACTTGTTGCAGAAATTTACTCAGAGAACTAGCAAAATTAGTAGCAGGAAGGGCAGAATTACAATGTCAAGATCCCATTACTTTGCCTTCAAGTAGCGAGCCAGAGCCGGATTTTGCGATTGTCCGTTCTACAACTGATAATTATTTATCTGCTCATCCCACACCAAAGGATGTTTTATTAGTAATTGAAATTGCTGATTCCTCACTGAATTATGACCAGCAAATTAAAATTCCCCTTTATGCAGAAGCTGGGATTATTGATTATTGGATATTTAATTTAGTCGCTCAACATTTAGAATGCTATAGCGAGCCTTATGAAGAATTAACAGGTAACTTTGCTTATAGTGTCAAGCGAATTTTTCAACCTCATCAGGTAGTCATGCTCCCTGGTTTTGTGGATTTATCCCTAGATTTGTCCAGAGTTTTTCCTCAGATTACACCTTGAGCATCACAGATTATACTGATTTAGCGGATTACACTGATTTAATTAGTGATATTTTATAACACTATGCAATTGTGTTAGGACATTGCTGAAGGCTGAAAGCTACGAGCAGTAAACTTATTACTTGTTACTTGCGCGTAGGGCTATATGAAAATTTTATTACTTAAGTTATTGCCATGTGGCTAATTCATCGCCAATACTACGAATTAACAAGGTCAAGCGATCGCGTTGAGTTTCAAAGTTGGCAGCAATATAGATTATAACAATACCTGTAAATAAGCCAATCACCCATTTTAAGTAGGAATATTCCCAGCTCAATACTACTGACTGGTAGAATACTGTGAGTAAAAAGGCTATTGTACCCACGTAAAGAAATGCCCTCACTTGTAAACCTAATCCGGTAAAGATGGCGATGAAGCTAATAATTACTGGTACTAAGGCTGTGTCTTGGTTAAATACAACTGCCCAACCGCAAATTAAGCTAGTACCAATGATACGCAATATATGTCGTTGTGGTTTCGCTGCTGGTAGCCGCAGATAGGGATCGAATTGGGCTATGTAGAGGATGGATAATCCCAGTATAGTTACGTAGTATAAGGAATTATTTAGGTTAAATTGTAAACACCATCGCCATAATGCCCAATCAACTAAGACTAGGCTGACATAGGAAAAACGGAAGGTTGAGGTGGCTTTAGCAACAAAGAGATAAAATCCAGCAACGATAATTAGGGTGATGGGGTAAACTGCAAACCAAGTTAACCATAAACTAATCAACGGTAAAGCATAGGCTGCATTCCGCCACGGTGTACGATTCCATCCCCATTTTTGCCAAGGGAGGATGAAGAGAAAATAAGATCCTATAGCTGCAATCGCACTTTGCCAAGGGAATAAAGCACTTCTCCACAGGGTGGCGATAGGAAGATTTTGCAAGTAAATACTGAATATACCTACTTCTAATAAGCCCATGTAAGTAGGTAGGCGTAAAAAATTATCGTTTGGATAAGACAGGGGGCAGGGGGCAGGGAGCAGGGGGAAAAAGGGTTTTAGCCTTATTTACTTTTCTCCACATAGTTTGGTTTTATTGTGCCGACTTACTTATACCCAAATATCTGCGGGTATTTTATGTTGGCGAGTTCTACCTTGAAAGATGGCATAGCGGATTAAAAATGCCCCAATTCCTAAAGCCAGGGGAATGGCTGTAAAGGGACGAAAAGCTGCTGCTATGAGGAAAAAGCTACTAATAACCCAGTGTATATGGGCACATATTTGTAATTCTTGGGAATGGAGCCGGAAGTATTTTGTCAGCCAAGGGGAAAGTAGACGATAGCCATACATAATACTAGTGCCGAGAACTGCTAGGGCAATTACACCATCTCCCATTGCTCCCCCTGATGCTTGGGAAAGTTGATATAACAATAGTTCGTAAGCTGCAATTGATACTCCAGCCATGCCTATGTAAACTAGGGGTTTTAGTTTGCGGCTGCGTCGTCCAATATTAATCACAATCAAAGCTAGTGCTAAGGAAGATAAACCCGTCCAATTAGCAAAGGTATCGTAACGCAGAACAGCGCCAAATACACCGTATATTAAGGGTAAAATATGCCAATGTGATGGTAACTTTTGTAGATGGTATTTTCTTTGCCACCATTCCCCTAGTAACTGAGCAATCAAACCTAAGCCAATATTAGCGATCGCTATTTTTATGATTGAGCGATCACCAAATGCTAAAATTTCAGCTACAAGTAATTCTAAACACCAAGCAATACCGTAAAATGACGCAATGTGAGGTTGTTTGGGACTGCGAGTGATAATGGCTGCTAAAGTAATACCAGTCGCAACTACATATAACCATCCAGGCTGAACAATGCCTTGATAAATTAAGATGGAGTGCAGACTGAGTATGAATAATTCTACCGCACATAAAGCGATCGCCCAGCGATCAATGGCAATTGCATAGATAGTTGTTAGTTCTTGATTCTGGTGTTTGAGTGCTTTTTGACATAGCCATAAGCTGATAATTGAGGCAGAAATTATGACTAACCAGTTCTGTAAAGGTAATCCCGGTAAGAATCTCCACAATCCTGCAACCACAGCACCCAAACCTAAACCAACGGTAATTAAACCATATAAATTGTGACGCAAGTAGTTAGTATTGACTACCATCAGCACTGCACCAATTAGTAAACCAATTAATCTGGCATTGGTGACGGGTAGAGTTAACAATTGAGCAGTAATCAAGGTGCAGACACTTAAGTTACCATTAAGGGTACGGTGTAGTCCTTGGCTACGAATGGCAACTACTGTCAACATTACAGTAACAATGAACCAGATTATACCCCAATGATTTTGACTTACATTGATGCTGTACCACAATGAATCGCTATTGCTCCACAGCAAGAAAAAACTGAGGCTGGCTAATATTAAACCGAACACCCATGCGCTACGTCGCCATATCCCCTCACCAATACTGGATAAAAACTCTGCTACCATGATTACTAACAATGCACTTGCCCAAAGCTCATTTGTCAATTGGGGCAAACACCAATGAATGATGGAGCATACTGTCAGTAAGCCGGTAGTATGAGTTAGATATACCAGAACATTGCTGATAGAAGCCCTTCTTGTGCTCACAATTGCCAGGGTAATGGTAGAAAAAATTAAATTTAGGGATTGTAGGGCAATATTTTCTAAGGAAATGGCAGTTAATATCATGCCAAGGGTAAGAGTTAATTGTTCGCCAAATAATCCTAGCTTTCCTTGCTCATTTCTATACAACCTATCTGTACAGGCAACCATGAAGATAACATAAGGGAACAGCACGACACTCAACAATGCCCAAGGATGATTTTGAGAATTGGTAAGTTGAGTTCCAGTTGTTACCGCCCATATTTGCAATTCATCAGGGATTAATCGCCAACCTAACCACAGAGACTGCAAACCAATGAGGAAAATAGCTGCTAAATCTGGTTTTAAACTATATATTTGCAAGCGACGAGAAAAAAACCAGATAGCCAAGCCACTAACTGCTATTCCTTGCTGAGGATTGGTGAATACTGTCATTCCCCAACCCAAAAATAACAGAATACCACCAATTAATTGCCACAAAGAACCAAGAGTATTAGAGGGTAAAGGTTCCCTATCTTCTATATCTACCCTCCCTTCCCTTTGCTGTGCTAACCAACTCATCAACCAACCGCAAACACCAATAGCTAAACCAAGTTGGGTAATATCTACTTGGACGATAAAAATTGCTCTTACCAACAACATCCCTAATCCATAGGTAATGACAGTTGTTGGTAAATTAATCCCTAATCCTGAGTGATGTTCCTCTGGTTGTGTCGAAACTTGCTGATTCAGGGTTTGCCAAACCGTAGCTACGGTGGTGATTATCATAGCTAGATAAACAGCTATTAGGGGAAAAGATGGTAATCTCCAACCCCAATGCAAATAACTCAACCCCAATAGATTGATTAAATATAACTTCGTAGGAGTTTGGCTAATAAATAGACGGTTATTGCCCAGTAAAATAGTAATGAATGTGAGAATGGTTGTAGCGATCGCCAATGCAATCCAGCCTATAGGATTATGCCACAATCCAAAAGTGTCCATAGCCCAAAAGTTGACTGGGATTAACAACAGGGTGACAATTAGTAATGCCCCAGCCGTTAAACGCAAATTAGGCTGTTTCCCCGCCCAAAAACTTACTCCCCAAAAACTGAGGGTATAAGCCAATAAAATCCCATACTGCAAAAAGCCTGGGAACTTCTCCCACTGACTAGCTGCAAGTACCCCAGAGGAGATTACCACCAGAAACATTCCTAAAAACAGCAGCCAGCGCACGCTCAATTCTGCTTGCAAGGATTGGAACATAGAAATTACCAGGTTGGGTTTCCTGGGTTTGGCTAGTTCTGTTGTGGATTTGCTGGGTGTAAGTACAGGTTCTGGGGTAACAACGTCTTTTTTTAATACTGGTTGCAATACTACCCGACAACTCAAATTTTCTTGGCATAACTGCTTCACTTGAGCATCAGATATTAAACCTAAATTTAGCCATACATCCAGTCCATGTAATAGATTTGGGTGGGAAGATGGTAGCCTGATAATTAATTCTATTGGGTGATTGGGTGGTAATGACATGAGTCACAAAGAGGCAGGGGAGCAGGGAGCAGGGAGCAGGGAGCAGGGAGCAGGGGAGAAACCCCATATATAAATATAGGGGCTTGAGGAGGGAGCTTCCACGAATAAATTCAGAGAGAAGTGCGATGTTGTGGAGCCAGCGTTAGTACTATGCATATAGGTTAAGACATTGTTTAAGGCTGAAAACTATTAACAGTAAACTTATTACTTAGGAATGCGGATAAAATAAAGTACAAATCTGATTGTAAGTTAATAAATCTAAGTTACTCATTACTTATTACTTATTAACCATGCGAGGTAGTAATTCAGTGGCAAATAATGTTAGAAAAGCATAGTGGCAAAAAATAATTGCAGATATATCAGAAAAATCTCCTAAAATCCAGCTAATACCCTGATGAACGAGTAAAACTAAGGGTAAACCAACACCAATAAAAAATAATCTCCCTTTCCAAGTCGAGGGTGGACGAAAACGGGGATTAGAAAAGACAAAACCCAATAGAACTCCCAAGGGACGTGCTAAATTCGGTAAAGCGATCGCTAGTAAAAAATTAAATACCACAATAACCACTTTCACCACTAATGATGTGGGGGTTAACAAAGAGAAACCCACCCCCAACACAGCAAAAAAAATACCTAACAGTAATCCCACCCCCACATCTACAGGAAAGTGAACTCCCAAATACAAGCGAGACAACCCCACCAGTACTACAATTCCTGTCCCCAATGTCCACAACCACAAACGCTGGTAGTATAATCCTAAAAACAACCAGAATGTAGCTGTTCCTTGGGAATGTCCACTGGGAAAAGATGAGCCCCTAGCAGTGAGTTGAGCCGCAGGAGAAGCTAAATTTGCTTCTAATTCAAATGGTCGAGGATAGAAAAATATATCTTTAAGTAAAATATTACACCCCAAACTCAAGCTGGTTATAATTCCCAATTGCCTACCCACCATCGGGTTAATTAGCCAATAATAAAGGGTCATGAATACAATATAGGCATATTCTGAGCCTAGATAGGTAATAGCTAGAAAGAATTGCTGCCATTGTTCCCCTAACAGGGATTGAATCCATTTTATCGCTGCCATTGTCAATCTATTTCAACCCCAAAATTTAAATGCGGGGTAACGCACCACACCCCCAAAATATACATTGTGATTAGAATCGTCATACAGCGTCCGATTTCGTGTTATCTGAAATTACCCACGTATCCCTTGACATAGGATTTAGTGGGTAGTTTTTCTGATAAATTCCATGATTTATAAAAAACCAACTCAGGATGATTCATGATTAGCTTAATTGGTTCTCCAGACAGTACGCTAAATACGATAAATGCTACCAAGCGTTTAGCAAGAGCAATCACTATTTCTCAAGGACAGTTTTCATTATTATTAGCGTGCTGTAACTCTGTCAATAAGCAGCAGCAATTACTGAGTTCATTAATACAATTTTCTCCTGTAGAAATTAATGAAATTCTTCTTCCTCCTTCTACAGAAACTCTTTACACCACTATTAATGATATTGTCGGTGATACTAAGCCTTCATCTTTGATGATTCGAGGTTTAGAGTCTATCACTGCCATAAATCAGTTCATTATTTCCACTAATCTCATGCGCGATGAGTTTCCCAAAAAATTTCAATTCCCATTGGTACTGTGGATAAATGATGATATCCTCTGCAATTTAATTTGGCTAGCCCCTGATTTAAAAGACTGGGCTGCTACTACTATTAGATTTGATGCACCTCGTCACAAAGTATTTGAGCAACAAGCACTTATTGCTTAACAATAATCAAAATATCTACAAAATAAAATCAGATTAAATTAATCGTTATTCAGCTTGGTAAATATTAAACGGATTATTTATTATTTATTACTTGCCCATAGCATTATATATGCCAATAAATTGAGTGTCACAACAATATAAATATAATTAAATAGCAAGGCTATTTTCCTGCCTCCAAGCTAGTAAAGTTATGTAATTATATATTGTTTTCTCCTGAGTTACTGATAGTCTTTTGAAGAATGACTATTAATTAATGTTGATAATCTCAGTATGAAAAATCTATTGAAAATTTATAGCACTACCAAACAAGTACGGATATTTACTATTTTATTTTTCATCAGTATATTATCTGTGAGTAGTGAATTAATATTTGTGGAAACCTCCCACGCTGCTATTAATAATATTGTTCCTACAATTATTGCTCAAGTCCTAAAAAATAATCATAATAGCCAATATTTACCTCAAACTGTAGTCAAAGCTATAGTTAAAGATTTATTCCGTAGACAAGGTATCCCGGAAAATAAATTTAATATTCTGAGTTATCGTCAACGTACTTGGCGAAATGGCTGTCTTGAAGTAGCTAAACCCAAGGAATTTTGTACCCAAGCTTTTGTAGATGGTTGGGAAGTTATTGTTTCTGACGGCAACCAAAAATGGGTTTATCATACTAATATCAACGGCAATTCTTTACGTTTAGCAAATGCCAATATTCCCACAAATCAACAAACAGTAAATTTACCAAAAACTGTTAAAGATGCTGTGTTGACAACAGCTGCTAAACGTTTGAACTTACCACCTTCTGAACTGATAATTATGCAAGTAAAACAGCGTACTTGGAGAGATGGCTGTTTAGAATTAGCAGATGAGAATCAATTTTGTACTACAGCCTTAGTTCCTGGGTGGAGAATTATTGTTGGTGCAAAAGAACAAACCCTGGTTTATCACCTCAATCAAACTGGTTCAATTATCAAATTGAATCAACAAGCCAGTGAGATTAATATTGCTAACTTACCTTCCAAAGTGGGTGATGCTGTTGTACAAGACGCTTCCCAAAGACTTGGTATTAACAAATCTAAATTACGTATTGCTAACGTTGAATCAATAACTACTGATAGCTGTCTGAATTTGCCAGACAAAGGTGAATTTTGTACTCAAATTGCTGTCAAAGCATGGCAAGTATCTGTTGTCGGTGGTAAACAAAGTTTGGTATATCATGCTCATCCTGATGGTAAACAAGTCAAGTTAAATATTGCTGCAAGTCGGATGACTTTACCCTCATCTGTAAGTCGGAGAGTTTTAAGTCAAGCAAGTCAAGTGTCTGGTTTACCGAAAAAATCATTGAGAATTGTCAAATCACAACCCCAACAATGGCAGCATGTTAATCAAGTAAGAATACCAGGTTGGCAAGTTGTTGTAGCTACAGATAAAGAAAATTTAATTTTTCTCAGCGATCGCCGAGGAAATCTGGTTAAATTAGTTAATAAGTCTGTTAAAGTTGCCCTTAATAACTTACCTCAAAATATTGTTGAGAAAATTTTGGCGCAAGCATCCCGAGATGCAAGATTACCTGTCTCTCAGTTACAAGTCGTAACAGCGAAACCTCAACAATGGACTGATTCTTGTTTAGAAATCAATCAGAATAATCCTGCTTGTCATTCGGAAGTGGTAAAAGGTTGGCAAGTCACTGTCAGTGATGGTGAGAATCAATGGGTTTATCGAGTCGGAGAAGTAGTGAAGATTCAGTTAGATCCAAATTCTAAACCCATTACTAAAAGTCCGAGGAGTAAATCTGCAATTATCCCTCTCAAAATCTACAAGTAGTTGTTAAAGCCTGGAATGATTTGAGGAAAAATTATGACTAATCTTCTTTCTTAAAGATTATGGCAACATATAGCGCTGCGCGCAAGTAATAAGTAATAAGGTTATTTTTCTAGGTTCAGTGCTTCAACAATATCCGCGCCCTAATTTCGTAATGCTATATATAATACTAGGCAATTAGGTTAGGATATTGGTGAAATCTGAAATCTATAATCCCGCCAAGTTAGACTTGAAACAAAAACAAATGCAGCAGCAAGAGCAAGATTTTTATTACTTTGCCTATGGTAGTTGTATGTGCCCTGTAGACTTGCAGCGTTCTCTGGGTGAAAATACTTATCCCTATGTTGTCGGTGCCGCCAAGTTACAAGGTTATAGATTAGGGTTTTACCGTTACTCCCAAAATAGAAAGTCTGGTGTACTTGACGTAATCCCCGACTATGCTTGGGTAGTTCATGGTGTATTATATCAACTTCCTTGGCGATGTAGTCATGCTCTGGATAAACGGGAAGATGTACCTAGTACACTT
>NZ_FYBH01000278.1 GCF_900185595.1 Calothrix rhizosoleniae SC01 | reverse complement strand
ACTTATATTGAAGCGATTAGTTTTCTTGTGTGTTTATTGAGAAGCAAATGCTTGCTTGGTAATTATTAACTTAATCAGCACATAATTACTTGCGTGAAAGTTAATCGAGTTAAATACAAATTGAAACTACATTAATGTACAACTAAAAAATTAGCTGTTTTTAGCCTCAATCTATTCAAAATTCAGGTTCATCACAAATGTAACTTATATACCCCATAAACTATTTTTATGCACTATATAAGCCACCAGAGTTCTATCTATTGTTGATATCACTCATCTGTGATTAGCTTCCTAATTGTAACGAATTTATTTCAAAATGAAACAAATGAATGAAAAAAATATCTTATGCGATCGCCAAGCATCAATTTATGTCAAAAGTAGTATGTATATAGTCATAAAAATGAACCATATATATTTTTGCATAAATTATTTTCAGCCAAAAGAAAATCCCTAATTATTGTCTGATCAGCTTTTCGAGTTTTACTCTGATTTTTTTGTCGCTTCAAGTAAATGCAAATTTTACGATTAATTTTATAAATATAAATACTTGTAACACTAATTTAAAGTAATGATTTATAAAATTATTGCTGCTTAATCATCGAATATAGTCTGCCTGAGATAGCTGATTTATTATTCCCAAGTCAATAGCTATAGAAAAAAATTATATAAGAATGCTAGTTTATCATCCTAAATATAGATGAAAATTTTTGACTGCTCCCCTACCTGAAGACAAAGGGATTCTCAAAAGAAGCTACGGGATGGTTTAAAACCGCGTCCTGTAGCTTTTTCTTAGCTGTCACCCAGATATAAATCCGGGTGGGATGAGTCAAAGCACCCCTACACACTCCACTCAAATCAAGTCCATACGAACTATCTGTTTTTTATTTGAAATTACTATAATTATGTAAATGTATTTCCTCTGTTGGCGTAGCCACCCTGTAACGACTAAAAGGCATTGCGAATCATTTTCTGGATGACTCTACCTTCTAGGTGTATGTTGATAAATTTGATTACCTTGAGCATCATAAATAGCTAAAGGAATGCCTGCATTATCACTAATTATTTCTAGGGCTTGCTGTAATGTCTGTAAGTGATTAGTAGTGGTAATCGATGAATTATTTTCGTAACTCTTGGCAATAACTTGTTCATACTCAGAAGTAATGCGAACTGCGATCGCCTGCAAGTTGACTGTAAAATTACAAATGGCAATACCACTATTAACACAGGTTTTTCCCAAATCGGTACGAGCCCTTTGTAGTTGATTAAAAACTTGGAGTTGTGTTTTTGCTCTTTTTAACGAGTTATTATACGGTGTTAGCAGAGGTTTTGCCTTGTCATAATAAGAACTATCTCGGTAGATTTGTTGAATTGCGATTACAGCCTGGTTCCATTGGTTGACAGATGCCTGCCACTGATTCTGTTTTTCATAGATTTGAGCCTGTTTGGCAGCATTAAGGGCTTGATTATAGGTTTTATTAGCCATTTGTTCTTTTGCAGCCTTTAAACGAGCATTAGCTAGTTTTGGTTTATATTGCACTAAAAGCTTTTGTGCGTCTGCATGTGCCAAGCTATTTGGAGGGATGATGTTCAAAGCATTAACTACGACTTCCCAAGTCGATTGGGTTTTTTGTAATTCCTGTAAAGATTTAGCCTTACCTTGTCGTTTCTGAGCTACTATCCCTACCGATTTAGCCGATTCTAGTTTCTTTAACCATTTATCTTCGGTGCGTAGCCGTCGATTGACGGTTTGCAAATTTCGGCGATAAACAGACAATGTTGGACTTACCCATCCATAGAATGGACTTTTGCTATTAATTGCTTCCAGAGGAAGAATCGCCTGTCGCCACAACTGTTGGGTCGATTGTAATTCCTGGAGACTTTGTTTAGGGGTTTGGGTTTTTTGTACTGCCTGTTTTGATACTTGTAAGGCTTTGAGTAACAGATTAACTTCTTCCTCTTGAGCTGACAATTTGGTTGTCAGTGGTTCTACTTCCTGGTGACGAGATGACCAGGGGGGTATTTGTTTGAGGGAAGCGATCGCTTGTTCTATTTCTGTTTGTAATTTTGTTAGTTCTGCCATGGGACTGGTGTTATTCCCCTGGAGTCGGAAAGGTTTTTGTTGTAGTTCTGTGGCAACTTGGATCGGTTGACACCCTGAGATCACACAAGGGCGAGTCACCACATATGCACCCAATCCAAACATAGTGATTGCTAATAACCCCCCACAAAGAATGAAAGATCTAGTAGAGTATCGATGCTTAATTGTTGAGTAATGGCTTAAATCTGGTGCATCAGCAAGAGGGTCAAAATCCTGACTTTCAGAATTTTCCATAGTCGGAGGTAGAACCGATGATTCTTCAGTATTGACATCATAATCATCCTCCGTTAAGGCTGGAGCCCATGATTTTTCGGCATTTACATCATAATCATCAAGTGATGAGGAAACAGCAGCATCTACTGGTTCATCTTGGGGAATATCTTCTCCCGGCAATTCTATATCAATAACAGAGGGAATGATCTCCTTAACAATATTCAAATCCCGTTTTGCATAGGGAAGTTTCGACCCAACCGCCCTCAAAAAAATTTCTACTTGTGATTCTTCTAGGAAAGATGATGATTCTAAAGCCTCTTCGATGACAGCAAATATTTTCTCCCTATCGGTTATCACACCTTGGGGATGTTGGGTCAGAATCATCAGTCGCTCATTTTTGACAACACACTTGACTTGGAAAAATTCACCTGATGGAATTTCTGCACGCAAGTGTTCTTGTAAAGTATTATTTAACAACTCTAAATATTCTTGCCGTTCTTCTAATTTCATCCATCTATCCCGTTGGTGATTCTGGTTTTCTGTCTGTGTGATGGTTTAGATATTGGAGATTCATTCATTGAATGTGGGCACATAGTTGACTGAATGACCAAGCCCCTAGCCCTTGCAGGGCGCCTGCGCCCACGAGGCGAGTGTAGGGGAAGAATTAGCCCCGAAATCTGGTTGCAAGCCCCTTTTTTTAAGTATGGAGTTTCCTATACCCTACACCCCGTTCATAAACTTAATATCTAAACGAACAACTTTCTAACACATTTTTTTTACTTTCACCAAAATTAAAAATATACTGAATTAGATAAAATTGATAGCAGAAAAATATAGTTGATTGTGCCGATAAAAAACTAGAGTTCGTGATCGTAGTGTAGGTTTAGTGTGTTGTCTGTCACCTCGGTTAATTTTTGGAAGTGGGAATACAAGGTTTATAGTATATGGATTTATTAGAATATCAAGTCAAAAATTGGTTTCGGGAAATGGATATTCCTGTATTACCTTCTCAAAAAATAGACCATCCCACTGACTTGAAACGATTACAAATAAATTATCCGATTGTCCTCAAATCTCAGGTGCATGGTAGAAATAGGGCAAAAGCTGGTGGAGTCAGGTTTGTCGGCACCACCATTGATGCGATCGCAGCAGCTCAAACTATTTTCAATTTACCCATTTTGGGGGAATTACCAGAGGCATTATTAGCAGAAACAAAATATGAGAAGGTAGCAGAATTTTACCTGGCTGTAGTCTTAGATACAGCAGTTTGTCGTCCAGTCCTTTTAGGCTGCCAGGAAGCTGACATTGATTGGGAATCAGCAGGGGAGAAAATGCAGTATGTATTGGTAGAAGAAGAATTTTCTCCATTTTATGCCCGTCGATTAGCCCTGAAAATGGACTTGCA
Source organism: Calothrix rhizosoleniae SC01 (assembly GCF_900185595.1). Taxonomy (GTDB): domain Bacteria; phylum Cyanobacteriota; class Cyanobacteriia; order Cyanobacteriales; family Nostocaceae; genus Calothrix_A; species Calothrix_A rhizosoleniae. The sequence goes on along the minus strand of NZ_FYBH01000278.1, from coordinate 2,524 downwards.
TGGAAGTTCTATGCAATCAATCAGCACGGTAATTGAGAAGATGTATCATTTGTTTATCCAAAAAGATTTGGATCTAGTGGAAATCAATCCATTAGCCATTAATAATCGCGGTCAACTGATGGCACTCAATGGTAGTGTGATAGTAAATGAAAGATCCCTGAGAAGACATCCAGAAATTAGAACCAAAGAAGATAGAATTTTAGAGAAATATCCCACCATTCCTCTCGGCTCATACGTCGGCAGATCAAATAATTCTGGACGAGGAAAAATCGCAATTTTAGGGAATGGTGTAGGCTCAGTGATGGCAACATTAGATTTAGTTGTCAATGCTGGGGGTAAACCGGGGGTGTGCATGAATCTACGTCATAGTTCTGTAACTGATTCCCAACCAACTACTTTCAGTCAGCGTCTAGAACAGGCATTAAACGTTTTAGTTACCGATAGAAGTGTCAAAGTTATACTGATGAACTTCTTAGATAGTATTTCTGAAGCAGCAGTAGTGGCGGAAACAATCGCTCGATTTGTGCAAAATCATGAGAATGAATTTAAATCCCAAACATTACGCTCTAGTGGGAATAAAAACCGTTTTACAGAAACTATGCCTTATTTAGTAGTTCGTTTGGTTGGTTCCCAATTAAATGAAGCAAAAAAATATTTAGTCAAAATTCAACCGTTAGATAATGCACCTCTGTTGATAGAAAATTTGGATCAAGCGGTAGCCGAGGCTATTAGTTTGACGATGGCAAAATCCTCTGGTAATCAAAAAATTAGATAGTTTAACCACACTCCTTCCATTACTTCTCTTAATATACAAGAGTGCATGACGTTGGGAGAATATTTGAACATCGCCATGAGAGTTATAATTTTGGTTGAACATGCAAAGAAATTATAACTCTCCTAGTTAAGATAGTTACACCAAATTAACTGTGGCGAGTTAGCCCTTAAATTGAATTTTTAATATAAGAATGAACGATGCGCTAAAATTTTTGCGTTAGCGTAGCTCTTCTGCAGGAGAAACACCTCACTAAAAATTGTATTTTCTAACCTATTTAGGACTTACGCAAGCATTATTACTTGTTTTCATTCTTTCGCTGTATAAATTATTCTGAATATACTTAAGTTTCCTCAATTTATTCTCTAACATTTTTTCATAAGTTAGTATGCCAGATAAAAATAAAATAGCTAATATGATAATAATCGATGAAACTTGTAATAGATTTATTGATGAAACTTGTAGTAGGTTTCTCGTTGTTGTCACAAATAAACTAAAATTTTTATTGAAAACGTTGTTGATTAAATCAATTTCATCTGCAATAAAAATCAAGAAATTTTGTACTGGTGTGGTGCAAATTGTAAGATTTATAGATCCGTTAAAATTATTTCTAATATTCATTAGATCTGCTTTCCAAGTAAGCATTAATAATATTCCATGTAAAAAAGTAATAAATCCCCAAAAAATGCGCCTTTTTTTTAGTATTATTATGCTCAAATAAATAGTTATAAATATTACTAATGAGCTTAGGCATATAAGCAATAAAAATAATATAAATGGAATAAAGTATGACAGAAATAATTGGTATATTAAACAAATAAAACCTACTACCAAGCTTAATACCAATAAGGCAGCCAATAATATAATAAATGCCCCTATTAATAAGAGTGCAAAATAAATAAATACTAGATTTAGGAAACGTAGTATAATCAGTAGCTTAATCCGGAGTAAAACTAATAAATCTGAAATTTTATTGTATATATTTGATCTTTGTGTATCTAGATTTATTAACCTTTGTGCATATAGATTTATATTTTTATCCACGAAAGATTTTGCTTGATTAAATAGAGAGTTTAAACACTGCTGTGCATTTAAATATTGCTCATAATTGCTGTAATTATTATTTTTTGATATTGTGTTTGCTTTTTTATTGATATTTTTTAATTGATTATCATTTTTTTTACCAAGGTTAGTATATTTTATTAATTCAATTTGTTTGATTAAAAATTCGGCATTTTTTTGAATCCATTCCTTTATTTTGTCATTAAGTTCAGCTCTAATATATCTATCATATTCATCTAGCCAATCTCCGGCTAAAATGAGTGTATTGAGGGCTTCAATATTTTCATCATTTCTCAAGGGTTGTATAATTTCACCTATTTCTATATCTGGGCATTCAGATTGATAAAATAATGCATTGGCTAAAAAAATAGCTTCTCTTTTTATCTTAAAGGTGGGAGCACGTACTCCTATTTGCACACCAATACTTTTGGGAAATAAAGATAAAATATTTCTAATAATATCTTGCTCTTGCCTGTTTAAGTATTCATAAAAATCTTGTATAAAAACTTGATTTTCAATAATGGCATAAAGCCTAGCTCTAATATCTCTATCAAATTCATCTAACCAATCTCCGGTTCTACTAAGTATAATGGCGGTAAAGATGGCAAGTATTCTTTCCTCAGTAGATGCCTCTTGTGTCAAAAAAGGCTGCAAAATTTCATATATTAAGTAGATCGGCGTAAAAAATTA
>NZ_FYBH01000165.1 GCF_900185595.1 Calothrix rhizosoleniae SC01 | reverse complement strand
GAGAGTAAATATTTTGCTAAATAATATTAATTTTAGCTATCTGAAATATTTAGGAAAATAAAATTTTCAAAATTTAATTCAGCTGTTAATATACTGTTATGTGCATGATGCCTTAAATATTATTTTAATAAATACCAAAAAAGAAATTATTTGGTTCGCCAACATGGGTATCATGGTGCTCTTTCAGTATTAAATATTGGTTTTATATATTTGCCGTCAATGTTGATAAGCCTAAAAGGATAATTGGAATGACAAAGAATACACCTAAAATATAAACCACTGCTAGATACTTACGTTCGCTAGCCACATCAGCCAATTTCTGGGCACCAATTACAGGTAATTGACGCAAAAATGGAATTCCATAGATAACCACAACTCCCAAAAAATTGTAAAGCATGTGAATCATGGCAATTTCCAAGGCTGGTACTGCTTGGTTCCCAGATATAGCCGTTGCAGCCAATAAAGCGGTAATGCAAGTACCCATATTCGCTCCTAAAGTAAAAGGATAAATTTGTGATAATCCCAATACTCCTGAACCAGCTAAAGGAACCATAAGACTAGTGGTAGTGGAAGAAGATTGCACAAGTATGGTGATTACAGTACCTGCGACGATTCCAGTCATAGGATCTCGACCAATTGTTGTATACAACATTCCTTTTGCACGTCCTACCATTAATACTTTCAGTAGTTTCCCCATCAAGACAATACTGAAAAATATCAGAGCAACTCCCATTAAAATGAGGACAGCACCATCTAATGGAGGAGAAATAACATGAGTTATCCCAGAAAAAAAATTAACAACTGGTTTTGTGACAGTTGTGACAAGATTAAAACCCTTGAGACTCAAGGAACTACCACCTACTAATCCTTGTGCTAGAAATAACCCCATTTGTTCCAAGGGATGAAATATAATTTCTAAAGGGAGAAAAAGCACAACACTAATCAGATTAAAAAAATCATGTATTGTAGCAGCCGCAAAAGCTCGCTTAAATTCTTCCTTATCCCCAATATGTCCCAGACTAACTAGGGTATTGGTAATAGTTGTGCCAATATTTGCACCCATGATTATGGGAATAGCAGTTACTACAGGTAATCCTCCTGCAACTAAGCCCACAGTAATTGATGTTACTGTACTTGAAGATTGAATCAGTGCTGTAGCTAAAGTACCAATAATCAATCCGGAGAAGGGATTAGTTGCAAATGCAAAAAGTTTTTCAGTACCCTCCCCAGTTACGGACTTAAAGCCCAAACTAATCATTCCCACTGCTGCAATTAACAGATAAACCAGCAGTAAAATACCAACCCATTTGAGAATATTATTCCCTTTTTGTTGTGGTCTATCATTGTTTGATATTTGCTCTGGTATTTGACTCATGGTTTTGATTCCTATTTGGCAATATAGCGCTACGCACAAGTAATAAGTAATAAGGTTATTTCTGAAAATAATTTTACCAATGACAAGGGCGGAAGCCTTGCGCCTCTAAGGTGAATTTGTAATCGCCTGGTAATTTTAATTCTGGAAATCTCCTAAGTAATAAGTTTACTGTTCATAGGTTTGCTGCTTCAAAAATGTCCTAACGTGCTTTGGTAGTGCTATATCAAACATAGCTAAGAGTTAACACTCAATTTTTGTGTTTTAAAATACTATAGCTGTAAATAAACTTGATCAAAAAAATGACATTAGAACCTTGTAAAGTTTGTGGCGCACTCAATAGTAGTGAAGAGGAAATTTGTCTGAGCTGTGGTTATCCGACACGAGGAAGAAAACGCCCTGTAATATTTCAATTAGCTGCCATTATTTTGGTATTAACTTTTGCCATACCTTTAATTTTGACCTTGATTAATTTAATCCAAACACAATCGGAACCTAAGCCACCATCTTCCCCACAATCTTCAACAAAATTCAGTCGTTTACCATAGAGTGCATAAAGCATTTATCAATAACCAAATACAAATGCGATCGCTATTGGTTGGGAAAAATTTGTGCCAATTATCAACTAGTAAGTAGAGATTGATACGTGTTTAAGTGAACATGATATGATAGCGATTCCCTTTACTCGTTGGTCAATTTCCGAACATACAGGGGCAGCGATGAGAACTATGGAAAAACATAATTTAACTTCTGTTTCTACAGAATTCAACAATATTCAAACTATGGCTGTAGGGGGTGATTTGCAGTTGGATGCCATGAGCAATGGGCAGAAAACCAGAAAAGTAGCCATACCCTTAGGAACCGTAATCATGGCTATAGCGATCGCAACTGTGCCTTGGCAAGCTGCTGTGGCTCAAATTAGACAGGGAGAAGCAGGTAATGAAGTCAAGTATATTCAAAATTGTTTGAAAAAACTAGGCTATTTTAAAGGACGTGCCACAGGATATTTTGGCCCTAAAACCGAAACTTCTGTCAGGAATTTTCAGCAAGACAGAGGAATTAGTGCAATTGGTGTAGTCGGACCCCGAACCCAACGGGCACTACAGCGAAGATGTAGAAGGAATGTATCATCTAGAACTCGTCGGAGAAATATCCCCAGAAACCAACCAAGAAGTAGGTTCAGTAATTTGCTACAAATAGGCAGTAGTGGAGATGCTGTCATCCAATTACAGCAAAATTTACAACGCCTAGGTTTTTATCGTGGGGCGATTACTGGTAATTTCCAAGACATGACTATGGCAGCAGTAATGGAATTCCAACAATCCCAGGGGTTGCTTGCTGATGGGGTTGTGGGTAGACGGACTCAAGGAGCTATACGAAGACAAATAAACCCTAACCCTAACCCAACCATTCCACCAACACTTCCCTCACCAGATAATACAGGAAATGGAAGAACAGATACTTTTCCCAATGCTATCAATCAAGGTGATGTTGGTAATCGAGTAGTTGAATTACAAAGAGCTTTAAAGGAGTTACGTTACTTCAATGTTAATCCCACTGGTGTATTTGGTAATGTGACCAGAGATGCAGTTATACGATTCCAACAAGATAATCAGCTGGTACCAAGTGGTATTGCTGATGCTCAAACCATAGCCGCTATATCTCAAGCATTGGATAAGCTTTACACTGGTTGTACCCCAGCTAGAGGTGATATTTGTGTAGGAGAGAGTAGCCAGCGAGTCACTGCATTGCAACAACGTTTACAGCAAAGAGGATTCTTTAGAGCTAATCCGACTGGTTATTATGGTCAGCTGACTAGTGCAGCAGTTGCTCAATTTCAGCGTTCTTCTGGGCTGAATCCCACAGGATTTGTTGATGCGCGGACTTTCCAAGCTTTGGGTTTGAGTAATAATTCCCAAAATCGCTATGTGGTAGTAGTACCCCTAGGTGATAATGATACTTTGAACAAAGTACGTCAGTTAGTACCCCAAGCTTTTCAAGCCGATTCCCCATTAGGAGCTTATGTGAATGCGGGTAATTTCCGCGATCGCTCGGATGCAGAAAGAGTATCACGAATGCTTCGTTCTCAAGGCTTTGATGCACGGGTTAAGTATTTTTAACTTTCTTTGTTGACGTTCCCCAGTGTGAACCTAGAAGACCGATTCAGTAATGCTAAAATCCCTAGTTAGGTGAGAAGGGAAGAGGGGAAGAGGGGAAGAGGGGAAGAGAGAAGTAGAGTAATTTATACTCATCTTCCTATCACTCCATCACTCCATCACTCCCTCACTCCCTCACCTCTACTCTTGGGTATTTTGCTTGGCTTGTATATGTTTAATATTGACTGATGCGAGTATATGAGATATCCAAGGCAAAATTAATAATAGTCCCCCCAAAACTATGAGAAACACCGAAACGCCGAAAATTTGACCCCTTGGTATTTCTAAAACACCTCGTAAAATAATTTCCCGTAAGGCTGAAACAATTGTGATTTCCACCGCAGCACCTACAGAAATCTTTTGTTCTTGTAGGTAATCAATGAGTAAACGGAATAATTCTACTAAAATCAGAATAAACAGAATATCAGAGGTAATTTGCCGCAAATCTAAGGGTTGTAAGAAAGAGAAAAACATTTCTCCCAAGCGTATGAGCATGACACAGAACAAGCCAATACATAGGGAGATGACGATAAAGTCTTGGAAACGTTCTAAGTTGCCTACAATTTTTTTTCGCTGGAACAAATTTTCCCATACTGTCAAGGGTTTTGGATGGTTTTCCATGGCAACTCTCGGTTCTCTTCGGTGTTTAAGTTAAATCCTAGAAAATTCGAGTCAACCCTTTTGTCTCATCACACACTTTGAACTGAAAAAATTACGAATTACTAATTTCCTTCCCGGCAACCCAAACTGACACGGGTAGAAACTTCAGTCACAGGGTTTATCCCTGATGCTCGTTTGCACATTAACATTATCTGGTAACGATCTAGTAAAGCATTAGAAAAGTCTGCACCCTCAATATTGGCATCATAGAAAGTACTGCCAGTGAGGAGAGCATCTGTAAAAATAGTATTGGTCAGATTACCTGCATCAAAGGTAACGCGATCGGCAAAGGCTTGAGTAAAATTTACACCACTGACATCTGCTTGCAAAAAAGAACCCTTAGTTAAAATTGTTCCTTCCAAATTTGATCCATGAAAATCTGCTCCCCGCATATCCGCACCAGCAAAGGATGTTCCCGATAGGTCTTGTCCAGAAAAATCCCTACCCCTCAATTCACTCAAAGTGTAATTAACTCTAGTCTCGAATGCTAATGCTCCCACGGGATGTGTATCAAGAATAATATAAAATCCTATGAATAAAAATATAATCATGGCTTTGGTTATTTGCCATAACCAAGATTTTGTTGTTTGCTTCATGGCAGAGATCTATGGATGATTGGGTAAAGCCAGGAACTTTAAGACTTGAACTGACTATTTTATTGTAAACGGATAAAGACGGCGTTGGTCAGAGCTTGAAACCCTTTCCCTTCGCAATCGTCCTAAAGAATAGGGCTTGTGACCCACTGGTTGTTGGGGCTATCTTTTCCCGCATACCCCACACCTCATACCCTATACCCCGCCCCAACGAGGCTTGGTCAATGGTAAAGCGACGTAAGTAAAGACACCAAACTTTTATAATTCTCTCTCTATTTCTACCCCATCGTAGAAAAAGTGTTGAACTCTGTTAGATGATACAGGTAATAATCTACGTTTATTCAACACCTTTTCTAATCTTTTCATCCGATGGATAAAATTTTCGTTACCGACCGAAAACAAGTTCAGAGAATTGTTCTGTAGATGGTAAATCTTGAACGTCTTCTACTACTACTCCTGGAGAACCATTAGCAACTTTAAATTTAGCAATAGAGCGGATGTGAGAGTTTTGCTCCATGACAGTATCAGGACTCCTAAACCTAATTGCAGCATCACCATCTTGTTGTAATTCCATAGTGACATATCCTCTTTGAAAACCAGTTAGATATTTAACGTGGGGATTCGCAGATTGATTTTCTGCCAACTGTTCTGCCCAAGTGCACCCAGCAGAAATTGAGGAACTAGCAAACTCAGTAGCTAATGTTTTCGAGTCAGAATTATTGAAGTCTTTCTTGATGTCATTAGCCCAGAAAGCGTGCCAATCACCAGAGATGACAATTACATTATCAATACTATTATCATCTATGTAATCAAGTATTTTCTGGCGTTCAACAGGATAACCATCCCATTGGTCTAAATTGAAAGTTTCCCCTTCAATTTGGGTGGGGTCATAATTTTCTGGTTTCTCTTGGGATAAAGAGAAGAAACCTTTATAGTTGTATTGTGCAAATACTACCTCTTGAACTAGTACTTTCCAGGTAATACCATCATCCTGAGACTGTTTGAGATTATCTAATAACCACTCTAATTGTTCAGTCCCTAGGAATGTATTTGATTCATTATTTCGCTCTGCACATAATTCTTGTCCAGGAAAACCTTCTATTGTTTCACAAGCTTGATTAGTACGATATTGCCGACCATCTAAAATATAAAAGTCAGCAGTTTGCCCGTATCTTAATCTATGAAACAATTTAACTTCTCTTACTCCTAATTCATTGTTGCGAGTGGGTCTAGAAAAATCGGCTAATGGCATCATTTCATAGTAAGCTTTAAATCCATTGTCCCGGCGATTAGCAAACTTCAATAAGAAGTTAGGATCGTCTGGATTTGTATGATCAGATGGAGAATATGTTACAGGACCTGTTGTTCCTTCAGGTGTTAAAGCTGTCCAGTTATTATCTATTTCATGGTCATCCCAAATAGTAATAAATGGTAGTAGTCTATGGGCCTCTTGCAAGTCGGCATCTGTCCGATATCGGGCGATACGATTGCGATAGTCAGCGAGGGTAACTATTTCTCCTTTTCTTTGACTACCAAAACCACCCGGACTATCATTATGTACTCTCACTACTGATTTGCCAATATCTTCTTCAGGAGCGGGAGCATATTCATATATATAGTCTCCTAAATGGGCAAAAAAGTATAAGTTATCTGCTTCTTCTGCAATGTGCTTATAGGAATTGAAAAATCCTTGTTCGTAGTGACTGCAAGAAGAATAAGCAAACTTTACAGGAACCTTATCCCCTGGTGCTGGAGCAGTCCTAGTTCTTCCTAAAGGACTTTCATATCCACCTACTTTGAACTTATACCAATAGTAAGTATTAGGCTCTAATCCCTTAACGGTAATGTGGAGAGCATGAGCCATTTTTGGAGTAGCGATCACTCGACCTGCTTTAATCCTTCTGTTGGGTTTTTTAGCATCACCTTTCCATATTTCCCATCTGACTCGAAAGCGTTCTAATGGCATACCACCTTGACCATCATCAGCTAAAGGTTCAGGAGCTAATCTTGTCCATAAAACTATGCTTCTATGGGTAGGTTCTCCCGAAGCAACCCCAAGGGTAAATGGATTTTCTCCCCGATACCTATTAAATCTTCTACCTTTGGATCTGCCAAAATTTTTCCAACTAGCCACAGCTTTTTCAGGTAATTGACCCGCTACAGCTAACCCAGCAGTGAAACCTAAGCCACTTAGAAAATGGCGACGCTTAATAGGAGTTTTTAGGAGTTTAAGTAGGTTAAAATCTGAATTACTCATGATTTTATGTGAGTAGATGCTTAACTTGTTTATTCTCCTTTCAAGTGATACAGGTTAACGTTAATTAGAACCTAAGAAAATGCTAATTTTTAGTTAAAAATTTTACCAATTTTCCATTCTGTGGTTTTTCAAGATAGATAAATTAATTTTCCTAATTGACAAAAATCATTTGTCGTAAATTTTTACATTCTTACTTGTATAGTCACTATAACCATGAATTAGGAATACAAAGGCTAGAGAGACATTAACTTGTATATTTAGTCCCTTATTCTATCCATAAGCATAGCTTAGTTTAGTTTTAACAAATGGGCTGTAGCTTGGGGTAAAGCAGTTATGCCGCACTTGCTTGTTTATGCTAAGTATTCTACGGAGCCATTAACCCATGTTACGACGTAATTTTTTGTATGCCTCTCTGTTTGCTTTATCTTTTACAGTTGTTTCATGTACTCAAGGTACTTCTAATAATCAAACAGCTGGTTCATCAAACACTGCTAAACTTGCGTCAGACTCTGGTTCGGAATTGATTATGGGGCTAATTCCGGCTGAGAATAACGAGGAAATGGTGGACAAGTTTGAGCCGATGCGGGCTTACATGGAAAAGAAACTGAATCGTCCCATAAAGGTTTTTACTGCTACGGATTATGCAGGTGTAATCGAAGCAATGCGGCAAGATAAAGTTGATATTGCTTGGTTTGGTCCTTTATCCTATGTATTGGCAGAACAGGAAGCGGGAGCAGAAGCATTTGCGACTGGAGTTAGGAAAAAAACTGGTAAATCTACATATAAAAGTATATTAGTTGTTCCAGGTAATTCTTCTGTGAAATCGATTCAGGATTTAAAAGGGAAAAATGTCGCATTTGTCGATCCTGCATCTACTTCAGGCGGTTTGGTTCCTTCCTATTTGGTGTTAAAAGCAACTGGGCAAAAACCAAAAGAGTTCTTTTCCAAGCTTACTTATGCAGGTTCCCATGATGCAGCAGGAATGGCAGTCAAAAATAAAACTGTAGATGCAGCAGGTACTAATGATATTACTTATGACAAAATGCTGAACAAGGGATTAATTTCCCAACAGAGTAATCGTGTTTTGTTGTCATCAGATCCAATACCAGGTTCACCTTTAGCTTATCGCCAGGAATTAGATGAGCAAACAAAGAAAAAAATTCGTGAGATAGTGTTGAATGCTCATAAAGATATTAAGGTAACTGGTTATGGAGATCTTTTGAATTATGAATCTGCTACTCCCAAAGATTACGAGATTGTCCGCGACATGATTAAGACTCTGGGAATTGGTCGTAAGGAAATACTTAAGTAGGGTGGGCATTGCATTATTGCGGGATGATTTTGTCAGAGAGAATCAACCATAATCTCCGCGTCTCCGTGTCTCCGTGTCTCCTCATTTCCTGTCCCCTGTCCCCTACCCTATATGCATGTAATTCAACTTAATCGAGCGGGTAAAACCTATGAGAATGGAACAATAGCAGTTTACCCCATCAGTCTTAACTTTGAGCCAGGAACATTTAACGCTATTCTCGGACCTAGCGGTGCAGGCAAGTCAACTTTGCTACGAATGATAAATGGCTTGGAGACACCAACTACAGGTGAGGTCATTATTCAAGGACAAACTTTAACCACTAAAAATCTGCGTCAAATTCGATCGCGCACGGCAATGGTATTCCAACAGTTTAATCTGGTGGGTCGTTTGAATGTGATGAGTAATGTCTTAACTGGGCGTTTGTATTACAGTCCTTGGTGGAGCAGTATCTTGTATCTGTTTGGTAAAAAAGATTGGAAAATTGCTCAGTGGGCACTTAATAGGGTTGGTTTAACAGACAAAGCTTGGGAACGGGTAGACCGACTTTCTGGAGGACAACAGCAACGGGTGGGGATCGCCAGGGCTTTGGCACAGCGTCCAGAGGTAATTTTGGCTGATGAACCTGTTGCTAGTCTCGATCCGGTGGCTAGTGAAGGAATTATGGAATTACTCAAGGAGATTTGTCGCCAAGATGGGATTACCATTGTGGCAAATCTTCACCAAGTTTCCTTGGCTATGGGCTACGCAGATCGCGTTATTGGGTTAAATCAAGGGCATGTAGTATTTGATGATTCCCCACAAGCCTTGGTTAATGACAATTTACACACAATTTATCAGAGTAAGGATGGCAGTCTAGATGACAGCTTGGAAATGGCGGCTACCGACTAAACATGGATTTGTGCCCTTATGGTGGGGATTGGGATTTATTTTTCTATTAGGGGTATTAGTATCAGCAGCAGTTCTGGTAGAACTGGATTTATTGGGATTGCTACAATCAGGCGGTAATTTATGGCAATTTTTAAGTCAATTTCTGACTGTGCCTGATTGGGCTTATATACCTAAATTATTGCTGAAGATGCTGGAAACCGTCGAAATGGGGATTGTATCTACAGCGATCGCTCTTTTGTTGAGTTTGCCTTTGGGAGTACTTGCAGCCCGAAATACATCACCACACGTAGTTTTATATCACTGCATTCGCAATCTTCTCAATTTAATGCGTGCTTTACCGGAGTTGGTTTGGGCGCTGGTATTTGTTTCGGCTGTGGGCTTGGGACCTCTACCGGGGGTAATGGCACTTATTTTTGTGACTACGGGCTTTTTAGGAAAATTCTTGGCAGAAAGTATAGAAGTGGTGGATATTACTGGGGTTATGGGGGTTAAATCTACAGGGGCTGGATGGTTGCAAACCTTAATGTTTGCAGTGTTTCCTCTGGCTTTACCAGATTTCATTGGCACTGTTCTGTATATCCTAGACCACAACGTGCGATCAGCAACAATTTTAGGGTTAGTGGGAGCTGGGGGTATTGGGTATGAGTTGGTGATGAGTATGCGGTTATTTAATTACGGTCGTTTGATGTTAATTGCCACAGCTATTTATATAGTGGTGACAATATTGGATCGCTTTTCTGATGCTCTGCGGAGTCGGGTTATTTAGTTACAGGGGACGCGGGGATGGGGAGACGCGGTGACGCGGGGATTACGGTTGATCCTCTTTTAAAAAATCATCCCGCAATTATGCAATGCCCAAAATTCAAAATCTAAAATCTAAAATCCAAAATTGAATATGTTTAACTCATCACTGAAATTATTAGACCTACCACCCGCTCCCAGAAATTGGATTCCTTTGTGGATTAGTCTGACTATTGTCCTCATTGGAGCGATGATTTGGCATCTTGGACTGTCCTTTGGCAGTGTGATCATGGGCATTGGTAATATTTTTGAATATCTCAGCCGTTACCTCAGCCCCGACTTTACAGATTGGCAAAGATATTTGCTGCTCATGGTGCAAACATTAGCGATCGCTCTTTGGGGTACGGTATTAGCATTTGTTACCAGTTTTTTTCTCGCACCTTTGGGAGCACATAATCTCTCGCCACACCCCGTAATTTATCGCCTCATCCGGGAGTTGTTTAACTTTATGCGAGCAATGCCAGATTTGATGTTAGCGTTGATTTTCGTTACTGCCATTGGGCTAGGACCTACTCCTGGTATTCTGGCATTGGGAGTGCATACTTCGGGATTTTTAGGTAAGTTTTTTGCTGAGAGTATGGAGCGCGTGACTCCAGGTATTTATGAGGGTGTACGCTCTACTGGAGCAAATTTACCCCAAGTTTTCATATTGGCAGCAGTCCCTTCAATCTTACCAGAGATGGCAGGATACACCCTTTATATTTTTGATCGCAATGTACGGATGGCTTCGGTTTTGGGTTTGGTAGGAGCAGGTGGTATTGGTTTAGAACTGCACGATAATCTGCGTCTATTTCGCTACAACGAATCTGCCGCATTGATTTTAGTCATCCTCGGTAGCATTGTGGCGATCGATTATCTTTCTAGTTGGATACGTGGGAGGATTAGCTAATGGAACAAGTTGATAATCAATGGTTACGGGCACTTACAGCCCATGCTCCAGAAGTGGTGATTCAACTAACAGCTAGACTCACCCAAGGTTGGCAGATTAGCTATGAAACTGTTCCCCAAACGGGATTGTCACTATTGCAACTACAAGATAGCGTGTTTCACGAACCCTACTATTTGGGAGAAATTCCCCTATCAACGGCTTGGGTAAAGTTAAAAATTGGCAACGGGCAGAATTATGAAGGTGCAGCTCAAGTAATGAATGATGTGCCCAATTTAGCCACATCCTTAGCAATTTGCGATGCTATTTTGAACAATCAACTGGAGGGATGGCAAGAGGTTACGGATTTGATTCACAGGGGACGGGTGATTCGCCAAGAAGAAGATAAATTACGGGGAGCTATGCTGGCAAAAACCAAAGTAGATTTTTCCTTACTAAATCAGGAGGAAAGTGATGCTAGAAGTTGATTTAGCTGGGATTTGGCAAGATGAAGTACAGCAGCAGATTTTCCGTCAATTGCTCAGTTGCATGAGTTTACCAGGGACAATTGCTGATTTGAGCTTATATCTGGGAGAGAGTAATGCTTTAATGGGGGTTTTGGCTACCTTATTAGACAATACAGTAGACATCTCCAAAAATTATCAAAGCGCTGCTGTGACTAGGTTATATCCTGCTATATGCC
>NZ_FYBH01000394.1 GCF_900185595.1 Calothrix rhizosoleniae SC01 | reverse complement strand
AACTGATAACTGATAACTGATAACTGATAACTGAAATGACCCAGGCAATTAGTGGCAAAAATCAAGTTAGTAACCAAGCTTGGCGACGACATACAGATCCTCCAGGCTTATGGCTTTCTGTGGTTATAGCCTCAGTTCTTTTACATTTGGGCGGAATATGGTTAATCCGCTTTTCCGGAGTAAATTTTGCTTTACAACCAGATTCCGCAAGTGTTATCCCCATTGATTTTGTGGAAGTCGCACCAGTTAAAACAGCCACTAAATCAGTTGTTAGTCGTAAATCTAAATCTCCTAGACCAAAACCGCGAGTCAGTTCAACTAAGCAAGTAAATCGCAATAATTTTGATAGAAGGGTAAATCCCAGAAGTAATGTTGGCGATGGAATTGCCTTAACGGATAATACCACCAAAAAAAGGTTATTCCCAAAAAGCGATCGCTCAACACATCTAAACCTGTCAGGAAAAAACCTGTTGTCAGAAAAAATCCGTTTAAAAAACAAAGAACACAGTCAAATCAAACTAAGAGAGCCACTCGCCAAAGAACTCCAGCTAATTCCAATACCCAAGCTAGGAAGCAACAACAACCTCCATTTAGTTCCAATACCCGAGCTAGGAAGCAACAACAACCTCCAGTTAATTCCAATACCAATACCCGAGCTAGGAAGCAACAACAACCTCCAGTTAATTCCAATACCAATACCCGAGCTAGGAAGCAACAACAACCTCCAGTTAATTCCAATACCAATACCCGAGCTAGGAAGCAACAACAACCTCCAGTTAATTCCAATATCCCAGCTAAGAAGCAACAACAATCTCCAGTTAATTCCAATACTCCAAGCAAAAATACTGAGACGAATCAACCGTGGAATCAATCTAGGGGAAACATTAAACTAGGAACAGATCAAAGTCGAAAATTAGCTCCCAATCCATCACTTACAACTAATCAGTCATCTCCTAGCAATAGTAGTAGCCAAGGAGGAGTGCTTATAATCAGAGTCAATCCTTTGTCTCGACAAGCTGTACTTGCAGGAAACTTCAAATTAAATGCTCCTCCCGATGTAATGGCTAAATACACTGGTAATCAAGCAAACACCATAAATATTAGTATTAGAGATAAATATCCTGGACTGAAAGCTGCAAAACTCCTTGTCAGCTTAGTAATTGATAAAAATGGCAAATTTGAACAGGCATCTGTTTTAAGTATTGAGCCCCAAAAATTAGCTATGAATAAGACCCAGTATCAAAATTTTCTCGATGAACATTTCCGCAATCAAAAATTTATACCAGCTGTCAACAACAATGGTACGAAACCAGAGGTGAGTAATTTGATCCTCAGAATTGCTATTGAAACAAATTTACCCGGCTCGATGGTTGAAAATAAATAAAATGTGTGATACCTTTATGAGGTTGCTAAATTGCGGGTGTAGTTTAGTGGTAAAACCTTAGCCTTCCAAGCTAATGATAGGGGTTCGATTCCCCTCACCCGCTTTCTGACTAAAATATTCGAATCATAGTCGTGCTAGTTTTATTACTCATTGTCCTGATTTGATGATTGTGGATGAAGCTCATACTTGTGCCCTTTCTAGCAGTAAAACAACTTCTCAGCAACAGCATCATCAATTAATTCAGGAAATTTTCCAGAAGTAAGAACGGCATTTATTGTTACTAACAGCAACTCCTCACAGTGGGATTGAAGAGTCATTTTTATCACTCCTGGGATTATTAAAGCCGGAGTTTGAACAGTTAACTCTAGATAAGCTAACGGAACAAGAACGGGATAGATTAGCAAGTCATTTTATCCAACGCCGACGAGCAGATGTGAAGTTGTGGTTGGGGAATGAAACTCTTTTTCCAGAAAGGGATTCTCTAGAAAAGTCTTATAAATTGTCGAAGGAATATAAGGGGTTATTTGAGGATGTCTATAATTTTGCTCGTGGGTTAGTGAAAACAAGCACAGCAGATATGAGTCATGCTCAACGTCGAGGAAGGTATTAGTCGGCATTGGCGTTGATTCGTTGTGTGATGTCTTCTTTTGCTGCGGCGATCGCTACAAATCGTCAAATTCATAAAAGCCTGTCTCCACAAGCAGATGGGTTAGTTACTTATATATGACCCCACAGAACAGGAACAATCGGTAGATGCATCGCCAACGGTGGTGATGGAACAAGGACAACAAAGTTACAAAAATACAGATAAACGCAAGTTAAGGGCTTTTATACAAGTAGCAGAGAATTTACAGGGTGCTAAAGATAAGAAATTATAGTCATGTATTGCATCGGTTGATTCTCTCTTCCAGGAGGATTATAACCCGATAATTTGGTGTCGCTACATTGCAATGGCGAATTATTTGGCGGGGATTGTGAATGAAGGATAGTGCAATCCTACAATGACTCCTACCCTTCCTGGGAAGGCTACGCTAGCTGAAAAAGTCTTTTGGTGAGGCTGGGGATTAGTTCCAACCTCTTTATTTCTATAGAAATATTCTTTATATTGGAGAAAAATAGAGCAAATTGGCTTGTTTTCAAAAATTAACCTCCATATGTGTAAAACATGGAGATTATAGAAATAGGGAAGTTATAAATACATCTTGTTGGCGTAATATACTTAGACTCCGTCATCAAGTGCCATGCTTCTACTTGTAAGTTTCATATGAGTTTTAGAGTCACAAGTTCTGACTCAAATGCTTATAGGAATATATTGTTTTATGGCAAAGGAGAGTTATGAAAAGCAGATTAATTATAGCTTTTGCTGGCGTCATGTTGGCTTTGACGAGTGGTATTTCACCCACATTAGCCTTAAAGTCTTCATCTCAAACTGAATACAAAGCTGGGGTTCAGGATACTGATATTATTGATGGTCTAAATACAACAAGGGATTTAATCGTTCAACGAAGAAGAAGACGAGTTTTCGTCACGAGGTGCGGAAAATGGTACAGAAGTGGCGGAAGATGGCGTAGGCGCTGTAGACGATTACGGTGTCTATCTTATCGGAGGCGTAGCAGAATATGGAACTCCAGGACTGGAAGGTATGTATGGAGATGGAGATGGACTAGACCTCGTAATTGTGTGGTTGTACGTAGATATACTCAAACAAGGCGTTAATTAATTTTCTCAGACAATCCTAAAACTTATTTAAAAAATTAACCCTCTATGGTTGTACGCTCTAGAGGGTTTGTAATTTGCGATGCGTTTTTAATCAATTACTTTCCCTAATAAATAGGGACCCTTCAATTTTAAACCCTTACCCAGCCTAGCGCCCAGAGACAGTTTCCGAAGGTCAGCGAAAATGAACGGTAAACAGCCAAAAATCATAAGAGAAAAACGCTTAAAATACTTACGCAGCAAGCGACCGAGGTTCACAACCAAAAAATAGGCAATTGTTGATAAAATATGTTGTAGAAATGATAATTATTTACAGGAGGTTATGACAAGTTGTACCGAACAATACCGATTAAAGCTAAATTTTCAGAGGAGGAAAAAGGGTTTTGGATTGACCAATGTCAACAGGCTAATAGTTTGATTAATTCAGCAGTTTACGAAACACGCCAACGACACTATGCAATGTTGCAAAACAATAGCGATGGGTTCTGTGTTTATTGGCGTGGTGACGAATTGCGGTATGGTTGGAAAACTTACCACTGTAAAACCACATACCCAGAATTAGACAAAACTCTAAAATATAACCCACATTACAAGGCAATGGCTGCACAATCAGCCCAACAAACTTTAAAGTCTGTGGGCGAGTCAATAACCAGTTACAATGGGTTAGTTAAAACTTATTATCGTGGCGAAGTTGATAGACCATCACTCCCTAAATATAGAAAACGTGGTGGGTTAGCTGCTGTCACCTTTCCACGTCAAGCACTTACTTGGAAAAATGGCTGTTTTTACCCATCAGTAAGTAAAGAAACAAAACCACATCTGCTAACGGAGATAACCCTACAATTACCTGATTTTATTGATTCTGATTGGGTTAAAGAAGTAACACTTCGTCCTTATTTGGGTGAGTTGTGGATTGATTGGGTGATTGATGATGGGAAGCAACCGATTGAGGTTAACCCCAATCTTGATTACACCCAAGCCTGGAGTCTTGATCACGGTGGAACTAATTGGTTAACAGGTGTCTGTACTGGTGGTCAAAGCTTAATTATTGATGGTCGCAAGCTCAAATCAATGAACCAAGCTTACTGTCGCTTGGTTGCCAAATACAAACAAGGAAAATCCGAGTTTTATTGGGATGTAAACTTAGATAGAGTTCAACGCAAACGTAATAATCAAATGCGTGATGCGGTTAATAAAGCAGCTAGGTTTATTGTTAATCGGTGTCTGAATGATGGGGTTGGGAATATTGTAATCGGTTGGAATGATGGGCAGAAAAATGGCTCCAATGTGGGCAAACGTGGTAATCAAAACTTTATGGTTATTCCTACAGGGAGATTAATTGAAAGGTTAAAACAACTTTGTCCAGAATATGGAATACAGTTAACGATTACTGAGGAAGCGTATACTTCAAAAGCGTCTTACCTTGATGGCGACAGCCTCCACAAACATGGTGAAAAACCCAACGGATGGAAACCGTCAGGACAAAGGGTAAAACGTGGGATGTATAAAAGTCGTGATGGTCACATCATCAATGCAGATTGTAATGGTGCGGCTAACATCATGAGAAAAGTAGCCACACAGCTAGGATTAAATCTAGCCGAGGTGGGTAGGGCATCTTTGACAGTGCCACAACGATATGACTTGTTTACGCGATTAAATAAATCATATCGTAAACGTTGCCTAGCTCGGATTTTATCCGGCCAAGCAACATCCGTTTAGAATCCCCCGTGTTTCCAACCGGGGGAGATGTCAAATTTAGACTGTTGCATTGAAGCATACTAAATACTAAATACTAACAAAGTTACACTTACGCACAGTCTGCCGCTGACATCGGCAATTTTGAGAATGTCCCCAACCCTTGAAATTTTAATTATTTTCCTAATTATTCTTGGCAATGGTCTATTTGTCATGTCAGAATTGGCAGTTGTATCTGCACGTAGGGTTCGACTACAACAGCTCGCCGAGCAAGGTGATAGAAAAGCCGGAACTGCCTTAAAATTGGCTGCTGATCCCAATTATTTTCTGGGAACGGTACAAATTGGCATCACATTGCTAACAATTCTTTCAGGAGCCTATGGTGAAGGTACGATTGCCAAAAGGATAGTACCAATGTTAACTGCCATCAATTTACAACCAGCCTACGCACAACAGTTGGCACAGGTAATCGCCATTATTATTATTACTTATTTGACTTTGACTATAGGGGAATTAGTGCCCAAACGTTTGGCATTAAACCACCCCGAATCCATTGCAACGGTGATTTCCCAACCCATGCAACTTTTGTCAACCATTAGTGCCCCCATTGTGTATGTCTTAAGTATTTCTACAGAATTAATCCTCCAAATATTAAGTATAAAACCTTCCAGTGAACCACAAGTTACAGAGGAAGAAATTCGGGTTTTAATTGGGCAAGGTACACAAGAGGGTACTTTTGAGGCCGCAGAACAAGATATAGTAGAGCGAGTATTTCGTTTAGGCGATCGCTCTCTGAATGCATTTATGACACCCAGGCTGGATATAGTCTGGCTAGATTTGGAAGACTCTCTAGAAGAAAATCGCCAGAAAATTATTAAAAATGCCTATTCCCGGTATCCAGTTTGTCAGGGGAGTTTAGATAATGTGGTGGGCATTATGTCTGTGACGGATTTATTAGCCCGTAGTTTTGAGGGTGAAACTTTAGACTTAACTGTGGGCTTACGACAACCAGTATTTATCCCAGAAAATACTCATGGTTTAAGAGTTTTGGAGGTGTTTAAACAAACTCTCAGCTATATGGCTTTGATAGTAGATGAATATGGGGTGATTCAAGGATTAGTGACTCTCAATGATGTGATGATTGAAATTGTTGGGGAGCTTCCGGAAGCTGATGAGGATGAAGAACCGCAAGCTGTGCAACGGGAAGATGGTTCTTGGTTGTTGGATGGAATGTTACCCATAGATGAGTTTTTGTCACTTTTTGAATTGGAAGATTTACTACCTGAGGAGAAAGGTAGTTATCAAACTTTGGGTGGTTTTATTATTACCCATTTTGGTCGCATTCCCGCCGCTGCAGATCACTTTGAACGCCAGGGTATGCGGTTTGAGGTGATGGATATGGATGGTAATCGGGTTGATAAGGTGTTAGTAGTTCCTCAGCCCAAAGTTGAGCCTGTTGAGTCCCCGGTGGATGAAGGGAAGAGTGATGGAGTGATGGAGTGATGGAGTGATGAAGGAGATAATTACTGATGATGTTTAATTATCACCTGATATAATCCAGCCGCCAGGACTTTGAGCGGTTCTTGAGCTATGGGTTTGGGTGCGATTATCTGGAGTCCTAAGCCCAGAGCTACAGCATATTTCTCCACTAGATATTGGTTCCCATTATACAGGACAGCCATACGCATATTGCGTAATGCTCCATCTAGGGCAAATACGAGGGTATTGACTCCACTCTTTTGTAAATCTGACTCAATCTCTTTGATTAACCAACCATATACTTGCTGGAATAATTTCTGTACTTTTTCTGTGGTATCAAGTTCTAAGAGATACTCGCGTAACTGTGTGAGGGTGGTTTCGACTTGCTTCTGAGATTTTTTACTGTCCATTCGCTCATTTTTGAACCGAAAATTTAATTAAGCCTTACAAGGCTTATGATCTATGCTATGCCGTCAATTCATGCATTTTTGGCTCTTACAAGGTTTTGCCATTTTTATGATTTAGACCTCCCTAAGTCTTAAATAGGCGCTTCTGGAGGCTTTTTAGCAAAGGTTCAAATATTACTTCTAAATAACCGCTTACTTAGGAATCGCATTTTTCCTTTTAAATTAAGGCTTTAATTCAACTTAGAGTTTCAAAATAAGCGAATGCCGAGTTTTTAACTGTATAGTTTTGCAAGGATTGTTGGGTAATTTTGACAATTATCCCTCTTCTGTCACTCTCTGGTTTTTCGTATTCTTAATAATTTCTGAGCACAAGGTATACCAAGCAATACAGTATTTACTCATTTAATTTTGGTAGATTACATGTTCTCAGGAATTTATATGAATAAAAAAGTCTGCTATCGCCTACTGTATAATAACCCTAGAATTCAGAAATGATAAAATTTTTCGGAGAATGACAGAAGAGGGATATATAAATTCATCATCGTCCAAAAACTCATCCCACATCTGACAAAAGCAGTGTGGGACGAACTTTTATTTAAGCTAAAACACCAACCTTAAACCTGATCAATTAAGAGTAGGATTGAACACGGTATAAGATATCAAAAAGGAAAATTATTATGATTGCTAGAAACCCCCATTTTGCCTAATCATACTAACCAAGAAGTTTGCCAAGCCTAAAAAATAAAGAATAACCCCATTGTTCGAGTTAACGGGATGGTGGTTTTACAATTAGCTTAGGTTTATCTCCACCTCTGGACTTTAATTTTGGTGGTGGTAATTTTTCTTCCCCTGCTTCTTCAACGGGTGTATCTTCCCGTTCAGTGGCTGTATTCCCGTATATATCTAAATATACTGATTGTCCGACGGCGGCAGCAGCAGCAGAAATTACTTGGCGAATAGCCTGGATATTACGCCCTCCTCGTCCAAACACTTTTCCTTTATCTGTACTGTTAAAAGCAATACGAATCCAGACACGTTTCTGATTGAGGGAAGTTTCCCAATCTATACTTAAAGTTTCTGGGGATTCTAAAAAGGGCTCCAGCAGAAATCTCACCAGCCCAACATAATCAGGACTGGTATTTTGGGGGGTTTTGGTTAGCTTATGATTATGATGCTGATGTTGCACTGACCTGTTCAAAGACATTGGCTTTTTCCAGGATACGACGGACTGTATCAGTGGGTTGAGCGCCTTGTTGCAGTCGCTTAACTATACCGGGGATGTCCAGACGTACTTCATCTGTTCTGGGATTATAAAAACCCAGTTCTTCTAAGGGACGACCATCACGACGTGCGAGGCTATGAATAGCAATAATGCGGTAGCTTACTTCCCGCTTTTTACCGTATCGCTTTAAGCGCAGTTTAATCATCTTGAGAAATCGTCTTCCTGTTTTCTAGTGTCGTTGAGAACTTAGCAATGGAGAAAGTGAATAACTTTGAGTTCTCTTTCTCAATACATAAATAAGTTTAGTCTTTTTCACTCATTTTCTGCGAATTGCTAGGCTTGTGATTTTTCCATATAAATTTACATATGGAATTGTGGATACTGAAATGAATATTGTAGCACTTCCTAGGTGCCATTCGCCATTATCTGGGAAAGTCACGAAGAGGCAGGGGAGCAGGGAGCAGGGAGCAGGGAGCAGGGAGCAGGGAGCAGGGGGCGGGGAGCCGGGAGCAGAGGGCAGAGGGCAGAGGGCAAGGGAGACAAGGGGAACTTCTACGAATAAATTCGGAGGGATTGAAACCTTGTTTCACTAAGCTCCACAGCAGGCAAAAACGACATTCCCTCTGCTTCTTCTGGTCAAAAAGCTGTTTACAAATTGCCAAAACCTTTTTTCTTTTTATCCTTTTTGGGTTTCTTTTTGCGACTAGTGCCACCATAATCGCGCCAACCTGGAGCCTGACGCTTACCCGCACCAGCCATCGGATTTTTCATTCCTCCACCAAACATACCTGGCATTCCAGGCATACCCTGTCCTTGTCCCATTTGCTGCATCATATTACGCATTCTCTGGAAATCACTCACCAGTTTGTTCACGTCTGCATCCCTATAACCAGAACCTTTGGCAATACGTTTGCGGCGACTGGGAGAACTGGATAATAAATCGGGATTTTTGCGCTCTTCGGTAGTCATGGAATTGATCATTGATTCGCAGCGTTTGAGTTGGGTTTCCCCTTGCTGGAGTTGATCGTCTGTTAACTTATTCATCCCAGGAATCATTTTCATGATCCCTCCTAAGGAACCCATATTCTTCAGCAGACGCATCTGCTTGAGGAAATCGGTAAAGTCAAATTTTGCTGACAGGATTTTCTCCTGCATTTTCTCCGCATCAGCAATATCTATTTCTTCCTGAGCCTTTTCCACCAGGGTTAATACATCACCCATACCCAGAATCCGCGATGCCATGCGATCGGGATAAAATGGTTGCAGGGCTTCGACTTTTTCCCCTACACCCACAAATTTAATTGGGGCTCCGGAAATTCGGCGTACAGATAGGGCGGCTCCACCCCGGCTATCACCATCTAATTTGGTTAAAATCGCACCACTAATACCGATTTGCTCGTGGAAAGTACGGGTGAGGGTAGCCGCTTCTTGACCAGTCATTGAATCCACTACCAGCAGAGTCTCGTGGGGTTGTACTGTGTCTTTGATACGGGCTAACTCCGCCATCATCTCTTCATCAATTTGCAAGCGTCCAGCAGTATCAATAATAACTGTGTTCACCCCTTCTGCTTTGGCTTGTTCCACGCCTTGACGGGCAATTTCCACTGGATTGGCATCACTTCCCATCTCAAAGACTGGGACTTCGATTTGCTTACCCAGGGTGATTAATTGGTCGATCGCAGCAGGGCGATATACGTCTGTAGCTACCATCAAACAGCTGCGATCTAATTTACGCAAATGCAATGCTAGTTTGGCTGTAGCAGTAGTTTTACCAGTACCCTGTAAGCCAGCCATTAAGACAATAGTGGGAGCAGTTTCTGTTTCTTCTAAGGGGACATTGGTTTCCCCCATTACTGCAACCAACTCATCATGAACAATCTTAATAAATTGTTGGTCGGGGCGTACCCCACTAATGACATCAGCTCCCTGTGCTTTGGTTTCAATTTCAGCAATAAAATCTTTGACTACTTGGAGGTTCACATCTGCTTCCAACAAAGCACGACGGACTTCCCGCAAGGCATCTTGAATATTCGATGGGGAAATTTTATCCTGACCCCGTAGTTTTTTCCAGGCTCCTTCTAAACGCTCGGCTAGTGCATCAAACATAATGTGCTTACAGGTATTGCATTAAAACAGAATTTTGCCAGTTTCTTTGGCGATCATCGCTAGGGAAATTTTCCCTTTTGCAAGTGTTACTTACCAGCTTAGTCTTTTTCTATCCTTATGTTGTTGTGACTTGATATGGAATCAAGGGTTGAAGTTTGTATTTGGACAAATATCAAAAATTGCTCAATAAAAAATGTATTTCTATCTAAAATGCTGTTATTATAGATAAGCACAAATTCGGCGGCATAGCCAAGTGGTAAGGCAGAGGTCTGCAAAACCTTTATCCCCCGGTTCAAATCCGGGTGCCGCCTTTTAGAGATGGCTTCAGCCTCAGGGCTTAAGATCCTTCTTTATGGGAAATTTAGGTCTTGATTCTAAAGCTTCCAGAAATTTTTGGGGTAGTCTTAGATAGTTTGGGTAAGCTTCTGGGGCGTTGAAGAGTCAAATGATTGAATCAAATCCCTTCCAAGGTATGGTAAAAAATATTCAGGCGTAATCCCAAGGTGCCAGAATTATAAATTTTGCATAACTATGGAATACGGATTAAATAGACAACAAACAGGTCGTTAGCATCGTCGCCAAAATAAGTTTGCCAAAGTCTGGGAACGAACCAAAGCCACAGTCTGGTTAGTCATCAGTTATTTCAACTGGATTTGGATTCATAGTCGAAAGGGAAATACTGTTGCACAAAAGAGCAATTTAGCGAGCGCATCCTGTGATCTTGGCAGAAACTGCTTAGCTACATCAGTCCTCTCTCTTCATACTCTTTTTTTGTCAAAGTATTATTCTAAATAAGCGATAAACTGATCATAAAATTGATATTTAAGCTGATACGCTCTCTCTTCAAGATTGATACAGTAAAGCAGAGCATATTCAGACGAAATTAATCTTTGTAAATGAATTGCCAGCTCTTGAGAATGAGTTAATCCTCCCAGAAAACTTTCTTTGCCAACATCAGAGTTTCTGCCATCATGGATCATATGAAAATAATAGAATTCCGATCTAACTTTGCTAGTCGATTTTTCAGTTGATAGGCGTTCAGAAATTCTTTGCCATAGACAGGAGTATTCAATGGAAACCAGTACTTCTGCCCAAAATCGAAGAAACGCCACAAGCCCCACTTGAAAATGCTCTTTACCCAGACAATTGTTTAGCAGCTTATAACTTTCATCTCTAACCATCTTAGTAATAGTTGTTTCAGGCGTTG
Organism: Calothrix rhizosoleniae SC01; assembly: GCF_900185595.1. GTDB lineage: Bacteria > Cyanobacteriota > Cyanobacteriia > Cyanobacteriales > Nostocaceae > Calothrix_A > Calothrix_A rhizosoleniae. Next base: position 6,040 of record NZ_FYBH01000394.1, on the reverse strand, counting down.
TTAAAATCATTTCAGATGTCGCACCAAGATTTAGAATATCTTGAAAAAGTAACTCTCGATGGGAAGGAAGTGGTACCCCTTTAGTATTCCGAGGATATTCTTCATTAAGAATTCCTCTGACAGTTCTTTTGATCTCTTCATCGGAAAGAGAATCAATAACAAATTCATAAATGTTAACAATAGAGAGTGATAAGAAGCGGCGTTGGATTAAAATTCCAAGAAATTCATTCCATGAGATTGCATCAATATGGATAAAAAGTGGATGCGACCTGAATTTCTCAATCAATGAGATCTCAAAACTGTTTATTTTTTCAATCATAATGTCTAGCTCGTAAATAAAATTTTGAGATCGTTTCTCCAATTTCTATGGGGATCTGGATAAAATCGACGTGAAACTTGCCACATTAATTCAAAATCATTTTGTAAAGTATGAGCTATTAGCTGATTAGAAGCATTAAGTTGAAGTTCAAGCTGAAATGTATTAACTGCGAGAGAGCCATGAACAAAAAGCCCGGCTAACATATAATTCCCAGCTCGATAAATTGCCAGAGAAGGGAGCGTATCATAAAGTTTAATATCGAGAAGCTGAGGTTTATCTAAGACTTTAATAATTTTTTCTAATGTCTCCAAATTGGCGATTACACAATCACGAATATTGATTTCATCAGCAATGCTGTTATCAGTATACCTTCTCAAAACATTTTCTCTCAGTTTAGCTGCCTCGGAATATGGCCAAGCCAGTAATATTCTGATCTGGACATCATTTTGAATACACTGAATAAGATGTTCAAAATAGTCATTCAAATTGGGAGCGAATGTTTGAAGAATATCTACCTTTTTATTCTCTTGATTCTCTGAATTAATAATATTATAAATTTCCTTGCCAAATCTATCTCTAGGAAAATTTGGATAAATATAAGTAAGGCCAATTTCCGAAAAAAATACATCCTTATTCTTATATTGAATATATTTGGCAGTGAGATATTTATGAAGTTGCGGGAGTTTATGCCCTTTACCAGTAATTTTAAATTTTCTATAGATATTCTTTAGTCTTTGGGTAAAAGCTTCATCCTCAATTATTGAATATGAATTAATATAGGTTTGCAATAAATCATTTTTCGTTTGACATTTAGTTTCTTCTAAGCACATTACGACCTCTGTTTCAAGAGAGGTAAGTCCATATTCTCCACGTTTACATAGTACTTCCAAAAATTTTTCCCAGTTCATAAAATAGCTTTTAATTCAGACTAAAATAGGCTTCATTGAGTTAGACCACTTAACCTCTAACTTGTATCAAAGTTTACCTCAATTCTTAGGATAAAACTAAGTAGATTTTGATGTCAAGGGAATAACAATTACACCTAACTACATTTTGCCAATATTTACTGATATCTAGAAATGTTCGATGATATTTGGCAAGGACATATGACCAACAATCCTTTGGCGTATTTATTGTCTTTAGTTATTGAATATTTAACTCATGATAAATAAATCACAGTTAGAACTCTTGCAGGACAGATGTGAGGGCAATCAAGCCGTGCTTGTGAGTCTTATAACCACTGCAGGGTTTACATTCCATAGTTTGGCTAGATGAGTCGTTGATTCCTTATCTTACAAGACCCACATCATTTTGATGCCTACCATTTTTAGTAACACTGAGGCAATTAACTATGTCAGATCACCTATTTAACAATACTTCAATAACACTAAATAATAATTATCTAATCCTCAATCAATTAGGAGTAAATGGAGGAAGATATACTCTGTTAGCAAAAGATTTACATACAGAAAAAAGAGTAGTTATCAAAACTCTAATATTTAGTGAAGAATTTCGCTGGGAAGATTTAAAGCTATTTGAAAGGGAAGCAGAAACATTAAAGAATCTATCCCATTCTGCTATTCCCAAATATATTGATTATTTTGAATTCGATACGCAAAATATCAAAGGATTTGCTTTAGTACAAAACTATATTGATGCCCCTTCTTTAGAAACAGTAATTTGTAATGGAAGAAAATTTTCTGAAGTTGAAGTTATTGAAGTAGCTGAGTGTTTTCTAGAGATCCTAATCTATCTTCATGAGCAAATTCCACCAATAATTCATCGAGATATTAAGCCGAGTAATATTCTGCTGACTAACCGTTCTGGCAATAGTATAGGCGATATTTATTTAGTAGATTTTGGCTCAGTACAAACTGTATCAAATAAAGGTAGTGGTACGGTTACGATTGTGGGTAGCTATGGTTACATGCCTTTTGAACAATTTTCTGGGCAAACAACAATGGCTTCCGATTTGTATAGCTTTGGAATGACTCTAATTTATCTGATTACTGGAGTTCATCCTGCTGAATTACCACAAGTTGATGGACGAGTAGAATTCAAACGTACTGATATTAGTAATAAGTTAGTCAGATGGTTGGAGAAGATGACGCATCCCTACCTAGAACGGCGATTTGATTCTGCAAAATCGGCATTGACTGCTCTAAAATCTGAGGATGGAAGTCATGGAGATTATTCTCATCTTAAACCTGCTGGTAGTGAGGTACAACTATACCGCGACCAAAATAAACTGGGAATACTGTTTGTTAAAGAAAATATATCAAAAGCAAGAATAAATATTGGTTTTATTAATTCAATATTATTTATTTTCTGTGTGATTTGTTTTCAAGGATTTGGTATTTTTGTTGGTATTTTATTAGTTATGCTAAATAGCATCATGCTTGAATCTATTAATGAAGATATTAATTCATACTCTTTGGAAAGCATTTTTTATCATTATAAAATATTTTATAATGATGGGAAAACTACCATTAGTATAGGTACGAGTAAAAAATCTCAACCTATAGAATGGCAAAGTTCGTCTTGTTACCAAAATATTGATCTTTTGGCGTATCAAGCTAGTTCTACATTTGATAGTTATGTAGATGGTAAAGGGATATTAATAAATGTACCGAATGCAATCCCAGCTAAACCAAAGTTATCTATTTACGCAGGTAGTGTAGAGTACCAAGTCGGTGATGGTCAATTATCTGAAGGTGAATTATTGTGGTTGGGAAAGGAACTAAGTGACTTTTTAGGGTTGGAGATGCAAGTTATTTATCCAACTCCAAAATTACCACCAGAATTTTAATGTGGAGGAGGTTGTTAATTAGAATTATGTATGAAATGAAAATGACACCAGAGCAGCAAAATTTATATGCTCAGATTTGTCAATTTAAATTAGAACAACCGTCAGCTTCCTTGCCTTTTTCAGTTAAATAGGGATGGTTAGGACTAATATCATGTCCGGTTTGTCCGGTTAAATACTTATCATTAGGACTGCAAGGGGGCAGAGAGCAGGTAAGCCACTGCGTTGCGCGGGTTAAGCGCGTTGTAGCAAGTGGCGCAATCCCAAGGGGAGCAGGGGGAGAAAGAGTTTGGATGATTTTTGCATGGATGGGCAATATCATAAGTAATCAGGCGGACATGATATAAAATAATATCAGATGAGGAAAAAATACCGTCTCATTCGTCACTGTATTTTAGCTTTTACAGCTTATAATTTCATAGTTTATCAGCAATTAATGGGTGTTCTAAGAAAACGTTATTTAGTTAAAGAATTTATCCCAAGGAATAATTGCAGGGGCATCATGACAGACAATATCAATCATAGTGCGTAATAAAGGTAGGGTGGTTTCATCCAAATCACCTTTGTGAATCATGTTTTCTACGGTATTGCCAATTGCTAAAGCCAAGGAAGCACCCTCAACAGTATCATTTGGCATATATTTGGCTTTCGCTTGACTGTAGGGTATACCTAATGCCAACAAACGTCCCATACGGCTGTTACGTCCACCTTGACAGGTAACATATAAATCGCCGGAACCAGGAAGACTATAAACACTTTCGGTTTTGCCTCCCATTTTACCTACTAAATAGGCTGTTTCCCACATACCTTGAGCAAAGATAGCCGCAGCTAAATTATGCATTTCTGCATGATTAACAGCTTTATTTCCTTTTTCTAAAAAGCCAATTACTAAACCAACAGCAAGAGCATAAACATTCTTCATTGCTACACACACCTCAATGCCCAGAATGTCAGTACTTGCCCAAATATGATAATAAGGTGTACGGGCTAAATCAGCCAGCTGTTCTAGCAAATTTGAATTTGTACTGGTAAACATCACGCAAGTATGGCGACGAGCAGCTAATTCTTGAGCAATTGAAGGACCACCAATAGCAGCAATTTGGATGCGATCACTGATAGTATGTGGTAAATTACCACGGATAACATCAGGCAAAATCGATAGTTTTTCTCCATCACCCACCAATCCTTTGGTGACAGCCAAAATGGGAATATCTACTGATAATAGAGGACTGAGGGCTTGGGCTGCCCATTGTATCCCATGAGAATTCACACCAATCACAACCAAGTCTACACCTTTTATGGCTTCACGTAATTGGTCATAGGTATAAGGTATAACACTTTCTCCTATTTGGACACCCAAACGGGGATGGGGATAACCAGCTTGTAACTTGGTAATAATGTCACCGTCTAGATGGGTACCAACCAAATTAACAATATGACCATTATCGGTAAAAGGGACACTTAAGGCAGTTCCCATCACCCCAGCACCCAAAATTAAAATTTTCACAATTTTGCCTCTAAATCCCTAACTAATTTTTTCAAATTGAGTTATATCAGTCAAACAATTTTGAATTTTGGATTTTGGATTGTCATTCTATTTTGTGACAAGGCGACTAACACATAGCCATAGCCATGTAAGTGATGACATTAATTTGCTAACGAATGCATGGAATAAATTTAAGACAAAAATTTGTTAAGACGATATTTAAACCGTTAATAACAACACGAATGTGTTAACGACGACAAATAAAATGTTATTTAACAATGGTAAAATCGGGATGACAGGATTTGAACCTGCGGCCCCTTCGTCCCGAACGAAGTGCGCTACCAAGCTGCGCTACATCCCGTTAATTAGCGCAATATCACCAGCGAATTATATCACAAAAACCAATAATTCGCTGAGGTGAAAAATTTATTCTTTCTTTTTTCTGCTATTCCCAGTGTTTCAGATTCTATAAAGTGTCCAATAAGTAGCTTACATCAGTACTACTTTTTGACTACTGTATATTGGCAAAGCATTAAATATTACATTTCACGTTGAAAATTTTCCAGGATATCAACTAGATGAACTTGAGATTGTAAGGGGAGCAAATCTATGAGGGGAATTTCCCTTCTACCACCACCAATTTTCACGGAGATGGAGCGCAAAACCTCCACAACCCGATCTTCGTTAATTGTGTCTTCTACCAGTAAGGGATAGACCTTCTCCGCAACTACTGTATGCAACTTAGCTGTGGATAAATAAAGATGCCATTTAGCAATATCTATGTATAGGTTTTCACCAATTTCAGATGCTAAAGCTTCTATTAGTTCGCTGGTGTTAGTTGATGCCATGAAAATGAACCTATATAAAGAACGTTATATTATCTATTTCAATAGTATCGCTCAATTGCTGAGAGCATCCTATTTAATAAATAATTCAGACTCAACTCCAAATATTTAGCAATACCCTAGAATCACTACCATTGTTACTACCAAAGTGACCTAGACTCTTCTTTTAAATCGAGTTTTAATAAGAAAAATGTCAAAAGTGTTAATTTGGCGTTGGGTTAAATAACTAGGAAACATCCCAATTTTGCAAAAACACCATAAATTGTCATTGTGAGTGTAAGGTAGTAAAAACAGGAATCTAGCCATATGGTTAATTCCACTACCCTTCATTAACCATGATAGTGAATTGAAACATTTGGGATGCTCTGAATGAAAGAAATGCAACGCTGAATAATTGGTGGTGTTAAAATTCTGCTTTCTTTATATCCAGGAATTACGATATTGTCACAATAGGTGGTTGGTGCGTGATATACAAGTCTTAATTGTTACGTACACTATTGATCCACACACCACACACTCTACGGTTATTAATATTCAATTGCGTAATTCCTGATATATTGCTTGAATTTTCAAAATAACCTTTT